>DQLO01000086.1 GCA_015660155.1 Verrucomicrobiota bacterium | reverse complement strand
TTCATTTGCTGGCCTTGCATGCCCGAGGCGGAGGTGTAGAGTGCGCGTAACATATTTTTATCTCCTATTTATTGTCCGTCAGTTCGCGGATCAATCGACCCATGTGTTGATCCTGGATTTTCATGATCTTTTGGTTGGCTTCAAAATGGCGGAGCGTGGTCATCAACTGACCCATCTCGTGAGAAGGCGTGGTGTTGGAGCCTTCAAGAAATCCCATGGCCACCGTGGTTTCGCTTTCATCCGCCGGTAGCGGCGTGAGGCCGCCCGAGGTGAAGTAGCCGGAATTGATGCGTTGCAGCTTGGGCATATCTTCCTTGGCAAAACTCACTACATTTAATCGACCCAACGAGGGGCCGCCCTGGCTCACCGTGCCGTCTTTGGCAATGGTGATGGGGTACTTGGAATTTGTGTCCACCGTGATCGGCCCGCCGCCAATGGCTTGGAGGAGGTTGCCGTCCTTGGTGATGAGCTGCCCGAGGTTATTGGTGCGGAAGCTGCCGTCGCGGGTGTAAAGTGTTTCGCCATTGGGCCCGGTGATACCAAAAAAGCCCGGGCCATCGAGCGCCACGTTGGTGTTATCGCCGGTGGACATCAGCGTGCCCTGTTGGAAATCCGTGGACACGATGAAACGCGGCATCATCCAACGCACTTGAGTTTGGTCGGCAGCCTTGAGGCTCTCGTCGAACATCGAAGCGTCCACGGCATTGAAGGTCATATTATGCCGCTTAAAGCCGGGCACACTGGAAGAAGCGAGGTTCTCCGCGATGGCGTGCTGGCGCTGGAGGTTGCCCTCCAAGGCGCTGGCGGCTTGATACAAACTGATATTCATACAGCCACCCACGCAGCACATTATGTGCCATTACTTGATTTTTCATAAAAAGGGCTAAAACAGCAAAAAACAGGCTAAAACAGGCTGGTTTAGTGGCTGTGAAATGAAGGGGACGTTTGGGGGAAGGCACTATTTTCCGAGTAAAAACACAGCTTCGGTCAGCTATAAGTGCCCCAGTAGGACTCGGTGCGGTGGCCGTAGGCGGCACCCACTTTGCGGCCGTTGCTGAGGCTCTTGTCTTCCTCGGCAATTTGCTTGCGCAGGGAGTCCATTTCATTTCCCAGAAGTTGCTGATGTTGCTGGGTGATGCCGACGAGGGTGTTGACGAGTTCACGATCCTCGGTGGTGTACGCTTCGCCGGGGTAATCCTCGAGCAGTTCCTGGAGGCGCGCCTTGGCATCGATGGTTCGGTTGAGTTCATTCCAATCCTGCAGCGCGATGGCGATGGATTCTTCACGGGCAAGCCGGTGCCATTCGCGGAGTAAAGTAGTGGTGGCGGGTAAGCTCATCGTTAGCCCATTAAAGATAGCCCGGTATATTCGCTCGAAGAGGGGGGAGGGGCGGATGCGGCAACGGGGATAGGTTGAGCGACGGGCACCGGTGCGGGAGCTGCGGCGGGCGCGGGTGCTTCGCTGAGTTGATTGAGTGATTCGTTCCATGCATCGCGCAGCTCGGTGAGGCGGGTTCGGATTTCCACAATGATCTCTTTGTTTTTCTTCACGTTGGCTTCCTGCAGACGGTTATCGAAATAATCGTACAAGCTCACGAGGTGGTCGCCCAGTTCCCCGGCTTTCTCGGGATCGAGGCTGCGGTTGAGTTCGCGGATGATGGCTTGGGTGCGCGTGATGTTTTCGTGGACGGTGAAGTTGAAGTCCAAGGGATCTTCCCGCTCGAAGGCCTTGATGGCGATGCCAAGGAAACGGATGGCACCGTCATACAACATCACCACGAGATTTTCCGCAGAGGAAGTATTCACCGCGGCCACCCGATACGCGTTCAGCTTGTTGGCGCTGTTCATCGGGCGTTACGTAGCACGTTTCGTGCCGAGAAAACTCGGGAAGGGTTCCGGATTATTTCCGGCGCGGGGGATCCATCTTAATCTCGGTGGCGAGCAGCTTAGAAAATTGATCAATCGCTTGCGCGGGCGGGTAGCGGTCGGCTTCCACCTCTTCGCGCAGGCGTTCCTTGATTTGGTCAAACCGCGCCTCGGCATCCACTTCCACGCGGGAAAAATCGGGCCGACGGGTCATATTCGCCTCCAACGAATCGGTCGGGGCCACCATGCCCACGCCGTCAGTCGGCTGCGCTTGCGCTTGGGCCGCTTTTTGCGGGCCTTGCGCTTGGCGCGTCGTATTGAGGCTAACTTCTTTCATATAGCAACCGTCCTAAATATCGTGTGTTTTGCGAAAAACACAAGGCTTTTCGCACGTACAACTCAGGTGTCGCCGGGAATCGGGGGCAGCGGCGCGGGGTCTTCCGACCCTTCTGGCACCGTTGGCCTTTCCGGTTGGGGCTCCCCTTCGGGAGGTTCCACCGGTTCAGGATTTCCGGACACCCTCTGACTATCCTTAATATCGGCAGTTAGCAGCATCTCTTTAGCATTTTTTTCAGATAAATGCTCAAGAATCGCTCCGAGCGAATAACGCCCTAGTTCACGGGGCGAATTGAGGACTAACAGCTCCGTGGCCGCCAAAACACTTGAAGATTGCCGCTCGCGGATGTGCCGACGCAGACTGTTACTCACCGTCGTTTGCCCAGCATCAAACACCTCATCGGTGGCCCAAATCAGCTGGCCATCCTCGAGGCTGAAGAGGTGCAGCTTCCAGCCCACGCCGATGGGCGGGTAAGCGCGGTAAGTGGTCAGCTCGCAAAAGAGCACCGCTTGGCAGCCCGTTTCCTTGGCCAGCTTGGGCAGGAAATCGAAGGGCAACGCTGCGTCGGCATAAATGGCCCGCTCATTAAACAAGCCGTGCAGGCGATGGGGCGTCACCGTGATCACCTCAAACAAGCGCGCGCGCGAAAGCTCTTCGGTGAGCACCGCCTGCAGCAGGGACACCCCGCGTTCGGCGGGTGCGTTGCCGCGGCCGGGCATCAGCGGCATCACCGCCACGCGCAACAGATCGGCCGGCAAACCGCCGGGCGCGAGGTGCGTGTTATTGGGTGCGTGGAAGGGGCCCATGTAGGCGCCGTTGTCCGTGCGTTCGAGGATGGAGCAGCCCGCCAGCAAACCGCCGGCGACCGTGAGGGTTAAGATGCGAAGTATTTTCATAATGATAAATTTATATTTATTTGAAGCGAGCGGCGAGGAAGCTCATTTGTTGATTCACTTTCGCCTGTGATTGCTCCATCGCTACGAAGCTGCGGATGAGCTGATCGCGGTTGGACTGTACCACCCGTTCGTGGTCGGCGATTTGCTTGGTGATGTCACTCACCTGATCGGTCATGTTTTTCTGCGTGGTGGCCATCGCGCCATCGTCATCCAGCACGTTGTCCAGGTAATCGTAAAGCGCGATTCCTACGCCGTAAGTTTCGGTGGTAAAGAGACTTTTGATTTGGCCGAGGTTATCGCGCAGGACGCTGTCGAGTTTCTCCGAGTCGTCCAGCGTAATTTCATTTGTATAACCGGTGGAGGTGTAGCCGATCGATTCCAGGCGCTTGATGGTGCTGGTGATGCCGCTGACATCGCCGGCAATTTTCGAGCGCAACACGCGCGCGATTTCTGTCGGCAAGGTTTCCGAGGCAAGCACGCCCCGCGTGATCTTGCCTTCCCCATCGGTGCTGCTGGCAATTTGCGAGGAGATGAGCGACTGCACTTTGTTGAGTTGCGCAATCAAACCGGTGATGGCGGTCTTGACCACCTCCGTATCGGATTTCACCGTAATCGTGGCTTTTTTGGGGTTGCTATCCAGAAAATAAACATCGCCGTCCTGGGCGCTGGTGAGGTCCACCGCGCTCGTGCCCGCCTCCGCATTGGCCTTGGTGAGGTGCAGGGTGAAACTGTTGTTGGCCGTGACTTTCACGTAATACGTGGTGCTGCTGGAAAGGCCACCGGGTAAGGAGCCGGGGCTGTACATCGTCACCGCGTCGCCGGTGGAGTAGTTGTGGCTTTCAGTGGTGGTTACGCTTTCGCCGGAAGTATCCACACTGCTGATCCGCGCGGCGCCGCTGGCTTGGGTGGCGGTGACGGAGAGGCCCTGCACGCCCGAGCTGTTTTGGGTGATGGTGTTGCTGCGGCTCTCGAGCGGGCCGTTGTCGTTCACCATGTAGAGCAAATTGTTTCCGCGCGAAAGGCTACCACTGTTGGCCGTGAGCAGGCGGGCCTTGGCCAAAAAATCTCCGCTCACATCTTCGAGTGTGATGCCCACATCGCCCTCGGTTTTGTTGGTGATGAGGAAGCGATCGTTCACCGTGTCGTAGTTTGCATATACGCCGGCTTCGGAGTTGTTGATGTTGTCGAGGATATCCGTGATGTTATCGGTGGCGGAATAAGTGATGGAGGTTTCGTTGATTTTGAACGAGCCGCTGGCGTTGCCCGCGCCGTCGGTAAAGTTTGCCTCGTCAACAGTTTTGGAAAGATTCATGCCGCCTACATTGGCGCCACTGGTGATGCTGCTGGTGCCGTTGGCATTCAGGCGCAGGGCTTGCAGCAGGTTGCTGGTGTCCGTGGCGCTGCCCAGCACTACGGCGCTCGAATCGGTGAAAGTTATTTTGTCGCTGGCCACCGAGTAATCGAAGCTGCCGCCCACGGCCGTCTTGATGGCGGCGAGGGTGGTGTCCAATGAGTCGCTGGTGGACACGGTAATTTGTTTACCCTGCACGGTGACGGTGCCTTCGGTGACGGCGATGGCGAATCCGCTGGAATCGAGCGAGGCGCTGGTGGTGACGCTGGCGCCCACGTCGGTGTTGCCCAGTTGTTTGGCGGCGGTGGCGAGCTGATAAATTTCGAACCGGTAATCGCCCGAGGAAGTGCCCTCTTTGGCGGTGGCGGTGGTGTGGCTTTGGTTGGAGGTGACCGAGCGGCTGTCGTAAAGGTCGTTATCTTTGAGCGTTTTGGCATTGGTTTTCAGCGCGTCCAGCTCGTTCTTGAGCGTGGTGAGGGCGCTGTTTTTGCGGCCAATATTGCGTTGCTCCACGCGCATGCGGCGCTGGGGCGCCCGCTCCACGCTGGAGAGTTGGTCCACCATCGATTTCCAGTCAAACCCGGAAACTAAGCCTGCTACTTGTAAATCCATAGGATTGTTTTACGGACACATCACAAGTGTCCGGCTAAACATAGCAAGTAAGATGCCAGAAATGGCGGGAAACTAATAATCGCAGTCGAGCAGGATTGTCTCGCCGCAAGTGCAGCCCACGCGGATGCGCTTGACGATTTCGTCCTCGCGCTCGTATTCGATGGTGGCGAGTTTGGGCATTTCATCGCCTTCGCCGGCCGCCTCGGTGGTGGGGGCGGCGGGGGCGGTGATTTTGATTTCCGGCAACGCCACCCGCGCCGGTGCGGCGGCCACGGCGGCCTCGATTTGGGTGATGGCTTTCTCCGCTGCTTCGCCGGCGAGTCCGCCTTCCTGAATAATTTGCCGAATGTGCCCGGCTAAATCCACTGCTTCGGCGGGGGTCACCGGCACGGGCGCGGGCGCATCCAGTTCATCGGCCTCCAAGCCGGGGGCCTCGCGCCGCACAAATTTGGGGGCTTCCGAGGGTTCGGCCAGATCGCCGCCAAATGGAATGAATTCGCGTGCCATGATTTAGTAGCGTTGGACTCCTGCACGCACCATGATGGTCACGCGGTCGTGATGAGAATGGTTGAGGTCGTGTTTATATTCCTTGAGCGGTTTGCTGCTGCTGAAGCCGGCTACCTTGATAAATTGCTCGGACTTCATTGCTTTGCGATCCATGGCATAGCGGGCAATGAGTGCCCGGTCGGTGGAGAGTGCCCATGTGTCCACCCTTTCGCCATCCAGTTCCACATCGCTCGCGGTGTGCCCTTCCACTTCCACGCGCGTGGATTTGTGCCGCGCCAGAACGTAGGAGAGCGTATCAAAAACTGTTTGCCCATATTTGGTGAGCAAGGCGGTGGGGCCCTGAAAGAGTCGCCGGTTGGGGTCGTTGTAAAATTCGATCAACAATCCTTCACTGGTCATCTGCACCCGCATGGTTTTCATGTCGATGAAATTTGGATTGTCAGCGAATACCCGAATGATGTCGTCGTTAATCCGGCGCATAAACTGCAGGTCAATGGCCGAGGCATTGTCGAACACCGCGCGCCGGGCCTCGATGAGATCCGCGTTCTCGATGGGGATGATGCCCACCGACATTTTGGTGACGCTCTTGAAGCGCGTGTTGAAATATTGCTGTACTTCGCCCTTCACCTTTTCGTCCTGGTTCAGGATCCACAGCAACATAAACAGCGCCATCATCGCGGTCACAAAATCCGCGAACGCCACTTTCCATGCTCCTCCTCCGCCAGCCATTGTTTAGTGCTCCATTAAAAGGTTTGGGTTGGTTGATTTAGGTGGCGGATTTCAGGAGGTCTTCCAATTCGCCCGAGGTCATGCGCACATCGGAGGACAGGTCACGCCGGCCCACTTCGCAAGCTACCAGCGGCGGCAAGCCGTTGGCGAAGCTCACCACGCCGGACTTGATTGCCTTTATGTAATTCATCTCCGCATGGCCGTTAAATTCTGCGCAGGTGGCAATCGGGCCGACCACGCAGTACGAGCCGAAGATACCAAAAAACGTACCCGCCAACGCCGTGGCGATGCCTTGGCCCACGGCCTCGCCGCCTTGGCCGAGCTTGTACATCATCACCACGATGATGCCCAACACCGCGGCCACAATGCCGAACGCCGGTAGGCCGTCGGAAACCTTGTTCAGTACCACGATCGGACCGTGATGTTCCTCTTCCATCATGTGCAGGCTTTTGGACATCAGCGGCTCCAGTTGATCGGGCTTGATGCGGCCGTCCACGATCGGCTTTAACCCATCGCATAAAAACTCCACCGCATGATGGTTGGCGTGAAATTTCGGATACTTGGCAAACAGACTGCTCGCTTCCGGATTCATCACGTGCTCTTCCAGCGCGATCATGCCGCCGCGTCGGCCCAGTTGGAACAGCTCGTACAGGCACTTGAAAAGCTCCTCGTAATCCGCCTTGGCGAAGGGTGCCCCTTTGAGGGTGCCCAATGCCTGTGAGATCACGCCCTTGAGCACGGTCATCGGCGCCATCACAATCATCGCGCCAATCACCATTCCGCCCAGAGCGATGAACTCGTTGGCGTGGATGAGGCTCAACGCCGCGCCCCATTCGGCTTTGGCAAACATTTCGGCGATGCCGTGTCCGCCACCGGCGGCCATGGCAAAGCCGGTCAGCACGCCGATTCCAATAATGATTAATCCTACAATAACTAGCATTGTTTTTCCTCCTTGTTACACACGCTCCTGTCGTTGCAGATAGGCGCGCAATGACAGCACAGCCTCGGTGTTCACTTGGCACACTCGGCCTTCGCTGATGTTCATCAGCTCCGCGATGTCTTTCATGCGCAATCCTTCGTAATAAAACAAGAGTAAAACCTTCTGTTGCTGCCGCGAGAGCTGCAAAATTCGGTCGCGAATCATCGCGTGCAGCTCGTGTCGACCGGCCTGATCGGATGGATCGGGCTGGGTGAGATCGGCCACGTGTTGATCGCCCGAGCCAAATTCATCATCGCTTTCGAGCATTTGATGCAGTGGCACAAAAATTATCGGGCGCAATTGATCGAGCAAATCGCGGTAGCCATCCACCGTGGTGCCAATGCGCGTGGCGATTTCCTCTTCGGTGGGCTGGCGGTTTAGCTCAATGCGCAGGCTCTCGAGGCTGCTTTCCAATTCGCGGCGGCGCGAATACACCGAGCGCGAAAGCGGCTGCGACTTCCGGATCTCATCCAGAATCGCCCCGCGAATTCGCATGCGCGCGTAGGCCTCGAAGACCACGCCCAAGCCGGGATCAAACGTGTGCGCGCTTTGGATGAGCGCGAGGCACGCGATATTTTTCAGGTCATCCACGTCCACCGTCACCCGCACCAACGGCGCGAAGCGATGCACCATCTGGCTAATCACCGGCGCGTAGTTGACCAGCAATTCTTCCTCGGTCACTTCCGTGAGGTGCGTCTTTTGGTACGCCCGCGCGGCGGCCACGCGCTGGGGCTGGGGCGGCGGGCGGTCCGTCTTCTGTTTCGGGTTGGTGGTGGCTTGGGCCATGGTTCAAATTTTTTAAACGGTGGGTGACTCTTCTTGGGCGTTCCCCTGCTCGTCGGCTTGGGCTTGTTGGGCTTCGGCTTGGGCCTGTTGCTGTCGTTCCATTTCCGCCTGCGCTCTTTCTCGTTGGGCATTCACCAAACTGGCCAGCCACAGGCGCATCCACCAATGGCCCACCAGCCCAAAGGCCAGTGCGGCGAGGGCGGCACTGGTGAGGGTGCGATCCCAGCCGCGGCCTTGATAAAATCCCAGCCCGCAAATCAGGGCAAAGCCAGTGATTCCCGCGAAGGTGGTGACCAGTGGGGTCATGGGCGCGTGTCTCCTTTCGTGGCTACTTTAGCGGTGGCAGTAGGTGCTTTGTCAGCAGCCACCTGCACTAGTACCATAGCCGACCGTGCTTTGGCGAGCAGGTAAGCTTGCGAATCAAAGTTGAGTTTCTCGCTGGCCGCCAGTTTGGGCAGCGCCGGTGGCCGCGTGTGGTAGCGCACATCGGGCAGGCGATTGAGGAAGGCAATCAAATGATCCGTCTTCAAAACGTGTTTGTGATAGGAGCTGAAGTTTTGAAACACATCCGGCGTGCGGCCCGAGTAGCCGGGAAAAAACATTCCAATTGCCTGGCCTTGATTATTGAGCAGCGCGGCGCCGCGAAAGCCCGGTGTAGGCGGTGCGTTCATTTTGAACTGCGCGTCGCCCAGCGCTTTTTCCAGCGCGGTGAGGTCGCCCTGCAATCCGTCAAACGGGCCCACCAATGTTCCTTCCGCCAGCTTGGAGAGCCGCAGTGCTGCGCCGCTCTTCCGCTCCACCATGCCGGGGATCACTGAGACCCGCAGCAGTGCGCGGCCATTCTCAACCTGATCCAGCGGGGGCACCACGCGGATGTGGCGACCATCCAAAATGACCCACTCGCCTGCGTCAAATGCTTTTGCCTGCGGATGTGGCAGTTTGTGCCAGCGTTGGTTCACCGCATCGTACCAGAGTTTCTCCTTCAACAAATAACCGATGCGCAGGTCGGCGTTGCCCAGCAGATTGTGGGCGGCATGCAGCGCGGCTTTCAGGCGCTTGAGGCTGGCCGATTGCAACCGGTAAAGGTCATTGCCCTGCGGCATGTTCGGGCGGGTGGGCGTATTGGGGGTGCCCTGTTTGTTGAGGTATTTTTCGAATGTGAACACCAGTTGATCGCCCAGTGAGGGGTTGTGCAGCGTGAAAAATCGAGGATCGGCTTGAGCCCCCAAAATGGCGGCAATCCGGGAACGGGCCAGTGCCGCGCGCGGGCCGGGGCCTTGTTGGGCGAAGGTAAATTGATTGCCCAATACCTGCACCGGATCGCGATGCCGCGCGCCGTGGCTGTAGCTTAGCGAGAGGGTGGGGAATTGATAATCTCCACCCACCTTTAGGAGTAGATATTGATCCAGATCTCCGCTCAAGATTACTTCTTGCGCGGGGAACGCGCCGTTTTCTGTGACCACCTGAAAGCGTGAGCCGCTGAGTTTGAGGTGTTTGCCGGTGATGACATAGCCGTTTTGGGAAACGAAAAATCCGGTGGACCAATCCCGCGCTGCGAATGAGGCATTGGCTTGCGCATCCACCATTGGGCTGGCCGGTTTGGGTGCAGCCAGTTCGGCCTGCAATTGTGCGGCCAACGTGCGTGCGGCGCGCAGTTGCTCCGGCGTGAGTAATCTTTGCAAAGAGTCCCGGCCGGTAATGGCCGCCTGTTGATGCCGGCGCGCAGCCAGCCACCACCACGCATACGCGCGCACGGGATCATCCCCGCCCAGCACTTCATGATTCGGCTCGGGCATTTCGCCCGGCTGCTCGGCATCGTACAATTTCCCCAAAACTTCCGCCGCATGGCGGCCTTGGCCCACGGGCACCAACAACTCCAGCCGCTTCACGTTGGCCTTGCCGGGCACGGGCAAATAACGCGCCTGCGTGCTGGCCAGCACTGCACTGGCCCTGGCCAACTCAGCCGGCAGCGCCGCCGCCGGATGCGCCTTGGCAAAATCGGCGACCACCTGCAACGTCACCTGTTCGCCTGCGCGGCGGCCCTGATAATAAAACAACCCAAGATTATATTGGCTGGGCGCATGCCCCATACGGGCGGCCTGTCGGTAGAGGATAAAGGCGCGTGGCAAATTGGGAGGCACGCCGAGGCCGTTTTCATGCAGTTGGGCGAGGTTATAAAAGGAATCGGGTTGCTCGTGTTGAACGGCTTGTTCCAGCCACTGAGCCGCGCGCGTCGCATCAGGCTTTACGCCGTGGCCTTGTTGATACATCACGCCCAGCGCATGCAGCGAGGGGCCATAACCCTGCCGGGCGGCTAATAGAAAATGATCGTGCGCGTCCTGATATAAACGGTTCTCCGAGGGAAGCACTCGGCCGTCGCCGTCTTTATCCCAAATCTTGAGCTGCTCCGGCGTGAGCGCGGCGAGTTTGACGCGGCCTCCCTGTGTGTAATATAGGATGCCCAGTTGATGGTACGCGGCCACCACGCCCTGCGCGGCGGCGCGGCGCAAGTACTGCTCGGCCAGCGCGGGGTTGGGGGCAATGACTTGGTTGAGGTGCTTGAGGCCGTTCTGGTGAATGCGGCCGAGATTGTATTGCGCGATCGAATGGCCCTGTTGGGCGGCGAGCTGGTAGAGTTCCAGCGCTTTCATTAGGTCGCGATTCACGCCCTGGCCGGTTTCAAAAAGATACGCGAGGCTCGCCTGCGCCATGGCGTGCCGCGAGCGCGTGGCGCGTTCGTACTCCACGGCGGCATCTTTGAAATTCCCCATCCGCTGAAACAGCAGGCCGCGATTATAAAAATCGGTGGCGTCACTGGGGATGGCCGAAGGGTCGTATGGATTTCTCGCACCCCGCACTTGCCGGTGCTGGGGATTGGGCACTCCAAACTTAATGAGATGCTCATAAAGATCCCAGCGCGTGAAGATTTGTCGCATGGCGGCCGTATGAGCGACGAGTGGCGACAAGCCGCGGCGTTGGAACACGCGGGTAATATCATCCAGAATTTTTTCGTATCGCGCGACTTGAATGTTGTTCGCGTAGAGGTTCAGCCATTCTTCAGGATTGGGCTGGCCACCCCCACCGGGCAGCAGTGGGGCCAAATGATGCGCCAACGCCAAGGGGCCGCACAAAGGCCGTTGAGTCCATGGGGCTGCCGGAAATTTATTTTCCCCGCGCGGTCCGGCAATATCCAAGCCTTGAAGGTGCCCCACAAATTGCGCGCCGTCCTTGAACCAACTGCGCATGATGACCAACCATTGCTCG
>DQLO01000009.1 GCA_015660155.1 Verrucomicrobiota bacterium | reverse complement strand
CGGCGCGAGGGTTAAAATCAAAACGGGCGACAAGACCCTGATCCATCCCGTCACCTCCGGCGATTCCCTGTGGGCGCAACACCCCGCCATCGTTCACTTCGGCCTCGGCAACCTCAAAACTGTGGAGACGTTGGAAATCAACTGGGGCAACGGGGAAACCACGCGCATCGAAAACCCCAAGGTGAATCAATACCACCTCGCGCAGCCCAAATAGCGCCCACCCATATCAGCAGGTTCATTTCATAGGCAGATTAGGGCAATTCCGTGAGGGTAATCTCCCGATACCACGCCTCGCTCGGCGGGCCGCTATGAATCTGCAGGGCGATCACCCCCGCCAGCGGGATCTTCGGATCCGGCTCGGTGTAGTCCACCGTCAGCGTGCCGTTGATGTAAAGTCGAATGCGCCGGCCTTCGCAACGGATTTTGTAACGGTTCCAATCATCTGGCTTCAACGCCTTTTTAATCACCGCCGCATCGGCCCGCGCCAGCACTGTGCGCCGACGCGATTCATCGTACAAACAACCCCACCAGCCCACACCCATGTCGGCCTGATATCCGCTAACCTCGTGATGATTTGGAATCCGCTGGGTGCGAATCTGAATGCCCGCATTCGCCTTCGGGCCGCCGAGCAGCTTTACTTCCAGCGTGAGGATGAAATTTTTGTAAGTCTTTTTCGTGCACAAAAATTCATTGCGCGGAATTTTCCCCTTCAAGTTGCCCCCCACCACCGCCCCTTGCTCGATGCGAAAAGATTTTTTGTCCCCCTCCCAACCGGCAAAAGTTTTACCATCAAACAACTTCACCGCCTCACCGGCCTCGGCCTGTCCGGCGTGGCACACGATGAGCACGATTCCCATTCGGATGATTTTTCGCATGGCCGATTTTACCACGAGCCCGCCTGAAAACAAACCGTAACATGGCCGATCGTTTCCCGTCTGTTAAGGTATGAAGATTGAACTTTCAAAAATCGACAAGGTGTTTCTCGCCTGTACGGGGGGCGTCACGCTGCTGGCTATTTTCAGCATCTCGCTCATGTAATCGCATGATTTTGCTGAAAACCCCGTATGACAAAAATATTCTTGCCACGCGGAATGCCGTGTGCTCCTCTCCCCGCGCATCAGGAACGGCCCTGAAATGGGTCTGACAACCTGGCAACGGAGCAAGCCAAGGTGCCTAGGAAGGTGACTATGTCATCAGCCGATGTGTGGGGCAAACCCCCAAACAACAAACTCCGGGGAGATGATCCGCCGCTAATACGCGACATAAGCGGCGTTTTTATTTCCAGAACCTGAAGCGTTCAATGCACAAGCGCACAATGAGAGCACCAACCCTATCAGTAAGAGTAAACCGAAAGAATCCGGACCACCATCTGTGGAATAACCACGGAACCTGGTGGCTGCACTACACGTTGCACATGGGCGACTTCACCAAACGCCGCGTCCGCAAAAGCCTCGGCACGCACGACGTCGACGAAGCCCGCGCCCGCCGCGACGAAGCCCTCGCAAACCTCGCGAGCAACTAACCCAAAAAGCACCGGATCAGTTTTAACCTCAACGGCGCCCCTCACCGGGCGCCGCTTTTTTTATGCCCGCAAACTTGAACATTGGTCATTGAAAACTAGGCTTCCGGGGACGATAGTCCGCGCGTGTACCTCCGAATGGCTAAGCGGGTTTTGCTCGAGACGGATAAGCGTCTGCTCTGGAAGTTTGCCTACAACTTCGGCTGGCGCGGGATGCGCAGTGTGCAGCGGTTTAAAAAGGGACTAAAGAAGGGCGAGTACTTTCCGCCGTTCCTTTATATTTCGGTTTTGAATTCCTGCAACTTGCGCTGCCAAGGCTGCTGGGTGGACGTCGCGGCGAAGCAGGAAAAGATTGAAGCCGAGCAACTGCACCGCCTCATCGACGAAGCCAGCGAGGCGGGCAATAGTTTCTTCGGCATCCTCGGCGGCGAGCCGTTCATGTACAAGGGGTTGCTCGATATTTTGAGGGAGCATCAGGATTGTTATTTTCAAATTTTCACCAATGGCCAGTTCATCACCGACGAGGTTGCGAAAAAAATGCGCGCGATGGGGAATGTCACACCGCTGATTTCCATCGAGGGCACCGAGCTGGTCAGCGACGAGCGGCGCGGCAAGGCGGATGTTTACAGCAAAAGCATGCAAGGCGTGCTCAACTGCGTGGAGAACAAACTGCTCACCGGCGTGGCGACGAGCCTTTGCCAAAACAACCTCGATGACCTGCTGCGCGAAGAGTGGCTCGACAAGCTCATCGACCTCGGCGTGATGTACGCGTGGTATCACACCTACCGCCCCGTCGGCCCCGAGCCCAACGAGCAGCTTTGCCTCACGCCCGAGCAGCAAATCAAGGTACGCAAGTTTGTCGTCAACATGCGTTGCGAAAAACCGCTCGCGCTCATCGACGCCTATTATATGGACGACGGCCAGGCGCTGTGCCCCGCGGCCACCGGCATCAGCCATCACATCAGCCCGTGGGGCGCCATCGAGCCGTGCCCCATTATTCAATTCGCCAAAGAAAATATCAACGACGACCGCCACATCCGCGACGTCTTTGTACAGAGTGAATACCTCTCCGACTTCCGCAAGATGAGCAGCGAAACCACCCGCGGCTGCATCATGCTCGAGCGACCCGACAAAGTGAAAGAGTTCGTCGAGAAACACAACGCCCCCGACGGCACCGCCCGCAAGACCGCCCTCCCCGAGCTCGAGGCCATGAAAAACCGCCCCAGCCAATGGAACCGCACCGAGCAAATCCCCGAAAAAAACTGGATCTACAAATTCGCCAAAAAACATTTCTTCAACGACTTCGGTGCCTACAAAAACCTCAAGGACGACTAGGCCATGCCGGCCCTGTCGGTCATCATCCCCACGCTCAATGAGGCGAGCGAATTGCCTGAGACGCTCAAGCGCGCGCGGGCCATTCCCGAGGTGCTTGAAATCATCGTCGTCGATGCCGGCAGCACGGACGACACGCGGACCATCGCGCGCGAGCATAACTGCATCGTCATCGAAAGCGAACCCAGTCGCGGCAAGCAACTCCGCCTTGGCGCGCAACGGGCCTCCGGCGAGGTTGTTCTTTTTTTACACGCGGACACTTGGCTGCCGGAGAATGCGGGCGTGGTCATTGCCGAAACCCTCGCACGCCCACTCGTGGTCGCCGGTGGTTTTTACAAACGCTTTCGTGATGGCGGCGCATTGCCGGGTTCGCGATTGCGTTGTTGGTTGCTGTGGGCGCTCACCAACCGCCTCTTTGGCGACCAAGCAATTTTTGTGAAACGCGATGTGCTCGAGCAATGCGGCGGCGTACCCGATGTGCCGCTGATGGAAGAATTCGAACTCTGCAAAAAACTTTGCGCTCATGGCCGCATCGCTCTTGCCCCCGCCACCGTGCTCACCTCCGCCCGCAAGTTCCGCGACCACGGCACCCTCAAAACTTATTGGCTAATGACCCGCTGCATCATCCGCTACGCACTCGGCGCTTCACCACAGCGATTGGCGGAAATCTATTATGGAAAGAACACAGATGAGCACGATATTCAGGATGAAAAATTATTATCCTGAAAATCCTGCCCATCCCTGTTAAAATCTCTGGAACGATGTTTCAAATGGGCACATTACCGCTGCGGTCAAATTTGTTTCTTTCGCCGCTGGCGGGGTATACGAATCTGCCGTTCCGGCTCGTCATTCGCGAGGTGGGCGGGGTGGATTTGTGCACGACGGATTTGGTGAATGCCCGCTCGCTCATCGAGCGCAATCCGAAGGCGTTGAAGCTCATCGAGACGAATGACGCCGACCGACCGCTCGCGGTGCAACTCTTCGGCGCGGTGCCGGAGGAGATGCGCGATGCGGCCTTGCAGCTTGAGGCGCTCGGCATCTCGGCCATTGATATCAACATGGGTTGTCCCGTGCGTAAGGTGGTGAAAACCGGCGGCGGCTCGGCGATGATGACTGAGCTGGACAAAACCCAAGCGCTCGTGCGCGGGATGGTCGAGGCTCTGAAAATTCCCGTCACCGCCAAGATGCGGCTCGGCTGGGACGACCAAAATCTGACCGCGCCGGACCTGGCGCGCACCTTACAGGACGCCGGCATCGCCGCCATCTTTGTCCACGGCCGCACACGCGCGCAAGGCTTCGAGGGCACGGTGAATCTCGATGGCATCCGCAAAGTCGTCGAGGCCGTGCCCGGCTTGCCAGTGGTGGGCAACGGCGACGT
>DQLO01000193.1 GCA_015660155.1 Verrucomicrobiota bacterium | reverse complement strand
GAAAACGTGGTGTCCAAAGCCGGCACGGTTTACTGCATGGACGTGGCCGATATGCAACGGCTCATTCGCGATCTCGGCTACGAGCCGCACCAGCGGGATAATTGGTACGAGCTCGTCAATACCACCGACGCCGTGGCGGCTTAATTCCGCGAAGGATCTACTTCATCTGCGTCTGGCGCTTCCGGCAAGGGCGGCGGTTCGAGGCTGAATACGCTGTTGAGAATGACCTCTTTTGTTTTCCACAACATCGTCATCGTCAAGGTGACGACGAGCGTGGCGGCCCACAGGATGGCGGCTTTCATCATCGCGGCGAGCCCAAGGTAGCTGCCGATGCTTTCGGCAAACGCCGGCGCGAATTCGCGCAAGCCGAGGAACACCACGTCCGCTTTTTGATGCATCCACAGGCCGATGACCAACAGCAGAAACAGGCCGAAATTCAAATACACAAACAACCGCACATCCGCGCGCAGAATGGGATCGGGCAACATCGCAGCGAGCCGCGCGAGCACGTGGTTGAGATTTAGCACGTACATCATTCCGGCGGTGAAAAAGATGCACGCGGAATAGACGATGTGTTTTTGGCTCTCGCTCATTTGGCTCCACGTCATGGTGTCGGACGTGATTTGCTGCTGCCAATGGAGGAAGGGCACGAGCCCCACCATCAGCAGCGCCAGCACTTGCGCGAAATTTACCGTGCCCTGCCACACTCGTTCCTGTTTTTGGAAATGGCCGAGGCTGTACGTGCCGTACAACAGCAGCGCCATCGCCGACAGCGCGGGGGCGATGCCCCACGATTCCCACCACGACACCATCGTTTCCTGCACGCACACGAGCAGCGCGAAGGGCAGCGCCCAAAAGAGCACCTCCAACCCACGCACCAGTTTGCGCAACGAGGGCATGAGATCGGGATGCAACGGTTCGGGCAATTCAGTTTCGGCCATAATTAAAATGAAAGATAAGTGTACTCGTCGAGGCCGCGCTCGTATTCCTCGAGCAGTCGCATGCCCTCGCTGGGCTTGAGGCGGTTGTCGCGGATGGCGGCGTCGAATTGCTTTTTCATTTGCCGATGCAATTCGCGGCGGTTGTATTGCACGCTATCAAGGCATTCGCTGAGGGTTTGGCCACGGATGATTTCTTCGCTATAATAACCGCCCGGCTCGTCGGGGTCGAGAAACACGTGGATTTCATTCACGCGCCCAAAGAGATTGTGCTGATCGCCCATCACATCCTGATACGCGCCCATCAAAAAGAACCCCAAAAAATACGGCTCATTGCCTTTGCCATTTTTGCGCAATGGATGCAGCGGCAATGTGTCGCGCACGGCCTCGAGGTCGATGAACTTCCGCACCGCGCCGTCGGAATCGCAGGTGATATCCACCAGCGTGGCCTCGCGGGTGGGGCGCTCGGTGTGGCGACTGAGCGGCACAATGGGGAACAGTTGCTCCACCGCCCAATGATCGAGTAGCGACTGGAAAACCGAAAAGTTGCAAACATATTGGTCGCCCATTCGGTCTTCCAACTCGGTGATTTCCTCTGGCACGTGTTCCTCGTTGCGAAAGTGGGCCACCACTTTTTTGCAAATTTCCCAATACAGCGTTTCGACTTTGGCTTTTTCTTCGAGGCCGAGCACGCCGAGGGTGAACATATTAGTGGCGTCGTCTTTGCAATTGAGGGCGTCGTGATACGCGGCGAGTTTGCCGCCACGCGCGAAGCCGCGCCGGATGCGCAGGAGTTGCTGCACGAGCGGATGCTCGCCTTTTCCGCCCTTGCCGTATTTCAAATGCGGCTTGCGGGTCTTCGGCGTTTTGTTGTTTGCGCCAAACACTTCCACCAACAACACGCTGTGATGCGCCACCACGGCGCGGCCGCTTTCGCTGATGAGATCCGGATGCGGTACGTCTTCGGCATTGCAAACTTCGGTGACCGTTTGCACCACGTCGTTGGTGTATTCCTGCAGCGAATAATTCGCAGAACTTTCGAACGCGGCGCGGGAGCCATCGTAATCCACCGCCAGCCCGCCGCCCACGTCGAGGTAGTCCAGCGGGAACCCAAGCTGCCGCACCTTCGCATAAAACCGCGCGCCTTCCTGCACGGCTTTGCGCACGGTGAGGATGTCCGGCACTTGCGAGCCGATGTGAAAATGCAGCAACCGAAAGCAATCCTCCCAGCTTTCCGCGCGCAGCAGCTCGATGGCGGCCATCAGCTCGGCGGTGTTGAGGCCGAACTTCGCGTCCTCGCCGCCGCTGTCCGCCCACTTGCCGGTGCTGCGACTGAGCAACCGCATGCGAATGCCGAGCTGCGGCCGCACGCCTTCGCGTTTGGCCACCGAAATAATCCGGCGCAATTCGTCGGGCTTTTCCACCACCAAAATCACCTGCCGCCCCAGCCGCGTGCCAGTGAGCGCGGTACGAATGAAAGCATCGTCTTTGTAGCCATTGCAAATCAGCAAACTCCCCGGCTCATCCTGCAAAGCCAGCGCCGCATGCAGTTCCGGTTTGCTGCCCACTTCCAGCCCAAACCCGTGCGGCCGACCGGCATCGAGAATTTCCTCCACCACTTCGCGCAGCGAATTCACCTTCACCGGAAACACCCCACGATAGCGCCCGGTGAATCCGTGCGCCTCAATCGATTTGCCAAACGCCCCGCAAATCGCCTCCACGCGATGCCGCAAAATATCCTGAAACCGAACCAGCAACGGCGCTTTCAATCCCCGCTCGCGGGCAGTCGCCAGCACTTCCAGCAACTCCACCTCCGCGCCGGCCGCCTGTTTCGGCCGCGCCACCACGCGACCGGCGGCGTTGATGCCAAAATACTCCGCGCCCCAGCGATCGATATTGTACACGCCACGCGCGTCCTCAATCGTCCAATCGCTGTTCATTTTGTTCGCGGCGGCATCCGTCATCGGCGGGGCATCATAGGGACAGAAAATAGTTTTTCAATACGGGCATTGCAAAAAAACCAAAGTGGGCTTTTTATGCCGCATGCCAAAGACGCCTCTCAAAACCATCGTGGCCCACTGCGACAAAACCCTGCGCCTCGACGCCATCGGCGATTACGATGGCGCGCACAACGGTTTGCAGGTGGAAAACAACGGGCGCGTCACCCGCATCGCCGCCGCCGTGGACGCCTCGCTCGCCACCGTGCGAATGGCCGCTGCGGCAAAAGCGGATTTGTTGGTCGTCCATCACGGCCTTTTTTGGAGCCCGCAACTGCCGTGGACCGGCCCCAAGCGCGAACTCATCGGCGAG
>DQLO01000115.1 GCA_015660155.1 Verrucomicrobiota bacterium | reverse complement strand
TCGCAATGGAAGCCAACGCCAGCTTATTGGAAGACCCCGCGCTCGCCGCCATCGCCTAACTCACTAACCCAACCTAAAGACGCCACGGCCCGCGAAGCCGTTTTTTTTGTGCCCTGACTTTGGCAAAGGATGAGCTTGCCTCAAATAAGCATCCACATTTGCAGGTCCGAATGATTGGGAGTTGACTCCACCAGGCGGGCCACCAACACTTCGAAGCCGTTCGTTTGCCTGACCTGTACAATCATTTTTGATTCGCGATGGATATCAGCATCATCATCCCCACCCGTCACCGGCCGCAAAACATCGATCGGATTATCGCAGAAACAAAGGGGTCGCTCGGGCGTCAGTTTGAGATGGTATTGGGCATCGATGAGGATGACGAAAATTATGATGTTGAGCGGCTAAAAAAAAATTGAAGGTATAAAAGTCATCCGCACCCCCGCCACGCCCTACCTCAGCAATCTTTACAACATCATGTTCGAATATTGTGCGGGCAACATCATCGGGTACTATGGTGATGATGTTTCGTTTGTGGATATGCACGTGCTGGATGACGTCAAATCCGCTTTCAGAAAGAAGGGCGACATTCTTTACTTCTTCGCCGATCGCAACCAAACCGTGAATCTGGGCACGCATTCAAAGGCATGCACCGCAGTTTCAGTGAAACAAGATCCTTATCCCCTCTGCGTTCCGTGCCATGCATTCGTCTCAAGCAACAGCATTCGAGCTCTGGGGTTTCTGCACATTCCCAACTTTGAACACGGCTATTCAGACCACTATCTCGGATACATTTATAAAGAAGTGGGTCAATACCATCTACACTCCGGCCCCAAGCCCTTCACAGTGCACAACCGGCCACCCAATCAAGTGGACCGCGAACACCCGCTTTGGGATGATATTTACGAAACTAAAAGCGTGCTCACCGATGCAGAAGGCCGCACTGCAGACGACCGGGATAAAATAAAGTTCGATAAATTCCGAACGCGATATTTGGCCCTGCACCAAGAAATCATTTTGAATCTCCATGTAAACCGCTGGAAACAAACATTTTCCGAAGCAGCATTGACGGATTCGGCTGTACCCTTACCGCCAACGCGGAAGGAATCATCAAGCTAACCGACGATTGGGGGGGACTTAAAACATTCAGTCGAACCCAAAAAAATCAGTTCCAAGTTCCCCTTCCCAATGGCAGCCTTTGCCCATGCGCTTTCTGTTCCTGTTCATCGCGACGGCCTTGGTGGCTCACGCTGAAGTGCCGCCCAATCGACCCAACTTTATTTTGATCATGGCCGACAACTTGGGCTATGGCGACATCGGGCCATTCGGCAGCAAGCTGCACCGCACGCCCAATCTCGATCGCATGGCGCGCGAGGGTCGCAAGCTCACTAGTTTTTATAGCGCCAGCGGGGTGTGCACGCCGAGCCGCGCAGCGTTGATGACCGGCAGCTATCCGCGCCGCGTGGGGCTGGGCTGGACGGCGGAGGATGGCCATGTGCTGCGGCCGGTGTCGCCCAATGGCTTGCACCCGAAGGAAATCACCATTGCGGAAGTTTTGAAAAAGGCGGGCTACGCCACCGCGTGCATTGGCAAATGGCACCTCGGCGATCAACCTGAATTTCTGCCCACGCGGCAGGGTTTTGATTATTTTTTGGGCCTGCCGTATAGCGACGACATGACGCACGCCACCGGCCAGCGCATCGGCGAACGCCTGCGCGGCAAGCAATGGCCGCTGTTGCCGTGGATGGAAAACGAAAAAGTCATCGAGGCCCCGGCGAATCGCAACCAAATGACCCAACGCGAAACCGCCGCCGCGCTGAAGTTTATCGCGGCAAACAAAGCGAAGCCATTTTTTCTGTATCTGCCGCACAACATGCCCGGCAGCTCGCGCGCCCCGTTTTCCAGTGCGGCCTTTCGCGGCAAATCAAAAAACGGCGCGTGGGGCGATGCCGTGGAAGAGCTCGACTGGGCGTTGGGCCAGATTTTTGCGGCGCTCAAGAAACACAAAATCGACGAGCGCACCCTTGTGATTTGGACCAGCGACAACGGCGCGCCTCGCCGAAACCCGCCCCAAGGCAGCAACGGCCCGCTCGGCGGTTGGGGCTACACTACCGCCGAAGGCGGCATGCGCGTGCCGGCGATTGTGCGTTGGCCGGGATTTATTCCGGCGAACAGCACGAGCGATGAACTCGGCACGCTGATGGATTTGCTGCCGACTTTCGCCAAGCTCGCCAAAGCCAAACTGCCCGAGCGCGCGCTCGATGGAAAAAATCTCTGGCGCATTTGGAGTTCCGCCAACGCAAAATCGCCGCACAAATATTTTTTCTATTTTCACACGAAGCACCTCGAAGCCGTGCGCGATGGGCGCTGGAAATTGGTGCTGCCTTCCAAACGCAATCCGAAGCCAAAGCTGTTTGATTTGAAAACCGATGCGGCGGAAAAACACAACGTGGCCGCGCAACACCCGAACGCGGTAAAACGATTGCACGCCGCCGCTGAAGCCGCCCGAGTGGATTTAGGCGATGGCGAACGCAAAGGCGCGAACGTGCGAGCGGTGGGGCGCGCCAAAAAACCTACGCCGCGTGTTCGGTAGGGACGCGCTGCGCGCGTCCATGGACATGCACAGCATGTCCCTACCAATTTTACTTCGCCTCCAGCCGGTAAATTTTCCCTTCAAACCCCAGCAAATATTGCTCGCCGGCATTGTCCTCGGCGAAGCTGGCGATGAGACGGATGGGGTTGGGGCCGATGACTTGGCTGTACTCGGTCACTTTGCCGCCGCGTTGTTTGAAGGCC
>DQLO01000352.1 GCA_015660155.1 Verrucomicrobiota bacterium | reverse complement strand
CTGCCGAGCCGCATGATGCTGCCTTCGCCAAAAGTTTTGGTGATTTGCGCCATCGCATCATCAAGATTGCGTTGCCTGGCTTCGCCGTCGTCGGTGGGCTTCTTTGTGGTTTTTTCTGTTTTTGCCATAATATATTTTCTTCCAGTTGTGGGCGTGCTGCTCAAGCAGCTTGCGCCCGGGTTGCTTGTTCGGCAAGCCCTTGTTTTTCCCAAAGGCTTGATTGGATGGCCGGTCGCCGTTTAAGGTCGCGGCCATGTTTTCTCACGTTGTTATTTTTTGGACTAAACCCGATGTGGCCGATGCCACGGAAAAATTGCTCGCCGGCGCCGAGGAATATCTCAAGGACATTCCCGTCCTGCGGCACTATCACTGCGGCGCGATGGCCGGCAGCCATCGGGATGTGGTGGACCAAACCTATCAAGTGGCGCTGAACTTGGTTTTTGATGACCAAGCCACGCAGGATGTTTACCAGGAACACCCGCGCCACTTGGAGTTTGTGGAAAAAGTTTTCAAGCCCAACTGCGGCCGCGGGGTGGTGTACGATTTCGCGGGCTAAAATCCGCTTGCCAAAGCCGCCCCGCATCGGGATACTCCGCCCTTCACGGATGCGAGTGTAGCTCAATTGGTAGAGCATCTGCTTGCCATGCAGAAGGTTGTGAGTTCGACCCTCATCACTCGCTCCATTTTCTTTCGCTGTTTTCGCTGCGCAATGCATCACGAAGACAGCTTAGCACAATGAAGGGACATTGATTGTCCTACTTGTAAATTTTCATTTTTCAATGTTCATTGGGACTTGATCGTTCTTTGATAATTGACCATTGAGAATTTGTCATATTTCAAAACTCTTCCCCTTTCCAGCCCAATATGTTCCACTCCACCGATGAGTTTGACCAACGAACAGATTGAAGAACAGCTACTACAACTCGCCGACGCGCTGGCGCAGATGAGCGAGATGACCGCCACCGCTTTTGAGCAACGCGATAAGGACTTAAAAACGCTCAAGGAAAAAATCGCCGCGTTAGAGGCCAAGGCCGGCGGCGAATAATCGCGCGGTGCTTTTCTTCTTGGTGTGTAACCAATCGCCGCTCCGGGCGTATTCTGGAATAACATCGCTTTGACGGGCCCCTTGCCGAAAACAACGCATCCAAAATGAAGACGCATCTATCGTATCTATTAGTGTTCCTGATCAGCGCCAGCGTGGCGGGCCGCGCGCAGGCGGGGGAGTTTGATCCCAAACAAGTGCCGGCCGGCGTGCATTGGTTTTTGCATCTGGACGTGGGCGGATTTAAGAAAACGCAACTGGGCCAGTTCGCGCTTAAACAGGCGAAAGAATTCGGGCCGGAACTCGACCTACTGGCCAAGCAGTTGCAGTTTGATTTTCGCAAGGATTTAGATAGCGCGACGCTTTTTGGGCAAGGCGACGATGAAAAGCAGTGGGCCATGCTCTTACAAGGCAAATTCAAAAAGGCCCCTCTGCTGGCCGCATTGAAGTGGAAAAGCGGATTCAAGCGACTGAGCGAAGCCGGCCACGAAATCCTCACGTGGCGCGATGGCAAAGGGGATGAACAGGAGACACACTTTGGTACCATCGTGAACGAAGGCCTCATTGCGATGGGCAGTTCAAAAAAACGGCTGGTGCAGGCGCTCAACGTGCTCAAGGGCAAAGCGCCCGCGCTGCAACCCAAACAACTCGGCGGCTTGAAGCTCAAAAAAGGCAACTACTTCCTCGCCGCCGTGGTGAACGTAAAAGACCTTCCCATCCCGCCCGAGGCGCAGGCGTTCAAAGTGCAAAGCATCGGGTTTCGTTTGGGCGAACAGGGCAAGAATCTCACCGCCCATCTTTTGTTGAATTCCGACGATGCGGATTCGGGCCTCAAAATCCAGCAGATGCTGCAGGGCCTGCTCGCCATGGGGCAGTTGCAGGTGGCCGTCTCCAATGATCCCAACTCCAAGGAACTCGCCGCGATTCTGAAGAACCTCAAGATTGCCCGCCAAAAAAATGTGGTGCAAGTGGACCTCGCCTTCCCCGTGGCTATGGTGCTGGAGCAACTGAAGCTGAACGTTCAAAAACAAACAGTCGATCAACCCGGCAAAGTGGAATTTAAATTTGGGACAAAAGACGGCCCGCAAAAACGCGATCGTTAATCAATAATGGCAGACACTCCTCTCACGCCCGACGACCAGCAACTCGCCCGCGACGCCCAAAACGGCTCGCTCGCTGCGTTTGAGGAATTGGTGCGCCGACACGAAGCGCGCCTCTTTCATTTCCTCTGCCAAAAAATGCCCAGCCGCGAGGACGCCGAAGATATGGCGCAGAAATCACTCATTACCGCCTGGCAAAAACTTCACCTCTATCGTGCCGAAGCCAGCTTTGCCACATGGCTGTACACCATCGCGCGCCGGCTCGTCATCAGCCATTATCGCAAGCACGGCAAAGTAAAACTTTGCGAACTCGAGGCCGCCGATTCCGTGCTGGTGGAAACCAACACCCCCGCCGACGAATGCCGCCGCGCCGAAGAACACGCCACCCTCTGGCGTGTCGCCCGCGAGACGCTCAAGGAGGAAGCCTACGATATGCTGTGGATGCGCTACCGCGACCAACTCAGCATCGCCGAAATCGCCACCGCGCTCGAGCGCACGGACACCTCCGTGAAAGTGATGCTCCATCGCGCACGCAAAACCCTCGCCCGCGCCCTCGAAGCCGAAGCCGCAGCCGAGGCCCACGCCATCCCCGCCCGCACCCTGAATCCGCTGGGCACACCCATGACAATTCTGAACCCCTGCTAATTATGTTTTGCTTTTTACAACGCTGGAAAATTGACCGCGCCCTCGACGAAGGCGACGCACTCAATCCCCGCACCGAGGCCCACGTGGCCCGCTGCGCCGACTGCCGCCGTCATCACGAACAACAACGCGCCGTCGTCAACCGCCTCGAACAATCCGCCGCAATGCCCGTGCCCGAACCGCCCGCCTTTCTCCGCAGCCGCGTGATGAACGCTTTGCGCGGCGAACAATCCGCGCCGCTCCCCGTTCGCTGGGGCGTCGCCGCCTGGGCCCCCGTCGCCATCGTGGCCGCTATCGCGATGGTGGGCATTTTACAAAACGACTCGCAACCCGCACCCGAGCCGCGCCCCAATCCCCCCGTGGCCGAGGCACCGGCG
>DQLO01000250.1 GCA_015660155.1 Verrucomicrobiota bacterium | reverse complement strand
TAATGGTTTGCGACCGCGCGGCTTGAATGAATTTTAAGTTTTAAATAATGGAAACGACGACCCAACCCGAGCCGGAACACGGCGAGAACCATGACGACCACAGTCATGGCCACGCCGAGCAGAGCTTTTTCACCAAGTACATTTTCTCGACCGACCACAAGGTGATCGGCATCCAATACGGTGTTGGGGCACTGGTTTTTTTGCTGATCGGCTTCATCCTCATCATGGGCATGCGCTGGCAAATGGCAAAGCCGGACACGCCGGTGCCGGTGCTCGGGCCGATCCTTGAAAAAGTTTACGCGCACGAAATCGCGCTGGACGGCCAGGGGAATACTGTCCCGATTTTCAAGGACGGCAAAATCACCGCGAGCGGCTACAACCAATTTGGTGCGATGCACGGAACGATCATGGTGTTTCTCGCGATCGTGCCGCTCGGCTTTGCCGCCTTTGGCAACTACGTGGTGCCGCTGCAAATTGGCGCGCCGGATATGTGTTTTCCACGCGTGAACATGGCCAGCTTCTGGGCGTTCTTCGCGGGTTGCACGGTGATGACGGTCAGTTTCTTTATCCCGGGCGGAGCTGCGCAGGCGGGGTGGACGTCGTATTCGCCATTGGCCTCGGTGATCCCCACCGACGGCCAAACGTATTGGCTAGTGGGCATGGTGCTTTTGATTACCTCTTCCCTGTTGGGCGCGGTCAATTTCATCGCCACCATCATTCAATTGCGCGCACCGGGGATGACTTGGTTTCGGATGCCGTTTTTTGTGTGGGCGCAGTTCGTGACGGCGTTCCTGCTTCTGCTCGCCTTCCCGCCACTGGAAGCTGCGGGCATTATGCAGTTGATGGATCGCGTTTGTGACACGAGCTTCTTCCTGCCCTCGGGCGTCTTCGCCTCCGGCACCGAGCCGATGAATGTGAGCGGCGGCGGCAGCCCGCTGTTGTGGCAGCACCTGTTTTGGTTCCTCGGGCATCCGGAAGTGTATGTGCTCATCCTGCCGGCGATCGGCATTGTGACGGAGATTGTCTCCAACAACACGCGCCGCCCGATTTGGGGTTACCGGTTGATGGTGGGCAGCGTGCTGGTTTTGGGTTTCCTCTCCTTCATCGTGTGGGCGCATCATATGTACCTCACGGGTATGAGCAGTAAAGTGGCGACGTTTTTCCAAACCACCACAATGATTATTTCGATACCATCGGTAATTCTATTGACGTGTCTGTTTATGAGTTTGTGGCGAGGGTCAATCCGATTTAACACGCCCTCAATGTTCGCCTTGGCATTCCTGCCAATGTTCGGCATTGGCGGGCTTACCGGTTTGCCGTTGGGATTCAATTTCACCGATCTGCACTTGCATGATTCGTACTATGTGATCGCCCACTTCCATTATGTGGTGGCACCGGGATCAATTTTCGCGCTGTTTGCCGGCATTTATTATTGGTTCCCAAAAATGACCGGTCGGCGCATGAGCGAATACTGGGGCAAAGTGCATTTCTGGGGTTCATTGATTTTTATGAACATCATTTTCATGCCCATGTTCATCCAGGGTTTTGCCGGAATGAGCCGGCGCATGAGCGATGGCGGCGCAACTTATTCCATGATAAATAACCCGGACGTCACCTCGGGCGCGCTGACTGATCAAGTAATGAGCTTGAACTCACTAATCACCATGGGCGCGTTTGGGATGGGGCTGGTGCAGATTGTGTTTATCGTGAATTTCTTTTGGAGTATTCGCAATGGTGAGGAAACCCACAGCGACAACCCGTGGAAATCCACCACGCTCGAGTGGCAAACCCCCACGCCTCCACCCCACGGCAACTTCCCCAAACAACCGAAGGCCTACCACGGACCCTACGAGTACAGCAACCCGGACGTGGATAATGGTGAGGATTTCATGGCCCAAAACGATCCACATAAATCCGTAAGCGAAGAACAAAAAGAGGCGGAAGCCTAACCCGATTTACTGACTGAAATGGAAATCCCGTATTACGATAAAGAACGCCCCGACACCGGCCTGTATAATGGCAAGGCGGGCATCTGGCTTTTTCTGGCCTCGGAAGTGATGCTCTTCGGCGCACTATTTTCCGCTTATGTGCTGCTGCGCGTGGGTGCCGAACCCGGCACATGGAGCATGGGCTTGATGAATCAATGGGTGGGCGCGTTCAATACCCTCATCCTCATCGCCTCCTCCGCCACTATTGTGATGGCGTGGGTGTGCCTCAAGCTCAACGACTGGAAAGGATTCCGCAAATGGAAATGGGCCACCGTTATTTTTGCCTTCACTTTTCTCGTCGTAAAATGGAGCTACGAATGGCCGGCCAAGTTTACTCATTATGATGTGACATTCGTCACTGAAGAATCCGCCAGCAAAGTCTACACGGATGTTTTGGGCCCGGAATTTTCTGAAACCCAATCTAAAATTTGGCAGGAGCGATTTGACCCACTCAAAAAAGATCAAGAAAAGAGCCCGCTGGCACAGGTGAAACTGAAAGACAAACCTCTGGACGGCCACATCGTGGGCTACATTAATTCCGATGGTGTGGAACATGAAGTGGGCGCCGCGTGGGGCATCCCTTTTTGGAGCCATGCATTTGCCTGGCGGCACGACCGAAAGAACATCGAAAAAGAAAAAGACAAGAGCATCCGATACGGTGAGGATGGTCGGCCGGTTTACAAAGAGGGCCACTTCAGGGACACCTTTCGCGATAAGGATATTAAAGCGATCATCTTCGTTCCCGCTCACGGCACTTGGGATCGCGAGGAAAAACACGCCGGGAGTGGTGCAGTAAAATACGCGGGAGCCAAGCACGATGCCGGCCACGCTCACAGCGAGGGGCACGACCACACCATTACCATCGCGCGCGAAGACATCAGTCGCTTGTCCAGCTACGAACCGGCGCACAGCACTTTCTTTGCCACCTATTACACGCTCACCGGCTTGCACGCATTGCACGTGTTAGGCGGCATCCTTGTGATGCTGTACCATTTACTGCCCGTGAGCCGTCGCGTGTACGAAAAAAACCCTGTGCAATTCACCAACCGCATTGAGATCACCGGCCTGTTTTGGCATTTTGTCGACTTGGTCTGGATCTTCCTGTTCCCAATCCTGTATCTTTTGTAAAACCGGCTTATGTCAGACGAACATTCACCAGAATATTATAAGAAAAAATTCATCCCGCTGATTTATTTGGTGGGCGGAATCCTCATCGCGGGCACAATCATCACCTTTGCGGCGGACAAGATGGGCATTGCGGAAAAATGGGGGTTTGTGAACGCCATCATCTTCGCCATGTCTGTGGCTGTAGTGAAAGCCAGCGCCGTCATATATATTTTTATGCACTTGAAATGGGACATCAAACTGAAAACCATTTCATTGACGCTCGGATGCACGGTCATTTTCTTTATCGGCATGATGTGGCTTACGGTGGGCAGAGAAATTGATTCCAATAAACCGGGGCACTCCGACAATACGTGGAGCCACGTCACGGAACCCGAACCGGAAACCGCACCCGAAACCAAATAATGTCACTAAAAGCATTCCATTTTTTGTTCGTGATCGCCTCCATCCTGCTGGGCTTGGGAGTGGGGGGGTGGGGGGTGCAAGAATATCGCGCTCACGGCGAGGTCGGGTCCTTGGTGATCGGGATAATCTTCTTCGCCATGGGCATCGTTCTTTTCTTTTATGGCCGAAGGATGCTAAAAACAACCAAAGACATTGGCTACCTCGCCTTGGCGGCAATGTTTATGCTGGAACAAAACGCCAGCGCCTGTGCAGCTTGTTTTGGTGAATACGATGCGCCGATGGCTGACGGCATGAATGCGGGCATCTTCACGCTGCTCATTGTTGTGGGCGGCACGCTGTCGGGCATCGCCGGATTTTTTATTTACATCATCCGCCGGGGAGCGCGGATGACGAGCCTGGAACTCGAAGAGGATTCCACGACCATTTAATTTTCCATGAATAAAAAGTATATTGGACTTATTTTCGGTGCTATTGCCGGTGTGGTGGTGGCTGTGATTCTCGTTAACTCCGGTAAGGTTGAAGGCACGCATACGTTTACCGGCCTTGATTCCACGGTGGAATATACGATGACTGAGTTATTCAAGTCACCCCCACCCGTCACGGAGCATGGCTGGAATGTCGACCGCATGGTGGTGTTTGTGCATCTATTGATGGGCGTGTTGTTCGTGGGATGGACCCTTTATTTTCTTTATTGCATATTCAACTTTCGCGAGTCGAATCATCCGAAAGCCGATTACCACGGCGCGCGCTCGAAATTCTGGACCACGTTAGCGGAATATGGCGTGATTTCCGCTGAAGTGGTCTTAATCGTTTGTTTCGCAATTCCCCTTTGGGCAGAGGTAATGAATGACACAAGATTGAAGGAAATTAAAGAGCAAGCCATTGCCAAGGATGACAAAAACGGCACCGGTTTGGAGATACATATTCTTGCAAAACAATTTGACTGGAGCGCGCGATACGCGGGGAATGATAAAATATTTGCTCAACAGGATATCCGATTTGCAGATAAATCGAACAACCCCTTTGGGCTCGATCCTAATGACACTTCCATTGATGACGTTTTGGTGCTGGCAGCCAAAGATCGCAAAGGCGCAATCGTGGTGCCGAAGGATACGGCTGTGGCATTAAAGATCACGTCAATGGATGTGATTCACTCCTTCAAAGTACTGCCGTTGCGCGTTTGCAAAGACGCCATTCCTGGACTCCAGTTGCCCATTCATTTTGAAGTAAAAACAAAATATCTTGAACCCAAAGAAGAGAACAAAGATGGCGAGCATGTTTTTCTCATCACCTGTGCGCAGCTTTGCGGCGACGGTCATGGCTCGATGAATGGCTATCTCAAGGTGATTAGCAAAGAAAAATTCAAGCAGTGGCTTGAAGCTAAGAGCAATGCGGCTAAACAGGCGCGCAGGGAAAATCTTGCGGCGGCAAAATAACTGCTCACCCGAGTTAGCGATGGCGGATCGCGACACTAAAAAAATTATCAAATGGAGCCTGCTCGGTTTCATCAGTGCTCTGGTTGTCGCCAATTTGGTGATTGGCAAGCGCGAACACCGGACGCCCTCAACTCAGCCTGTGTTGCCTGAGATTAGCACGATCCACTCCTTCAGCCTCACGAATCAGTTTGGCGCAACAATCACACTAGAGGATTTGACGGGGCGGCCATGGTTGGCCGACATCATTTTTACCCGTTGCCCTACCGTGTGCCCGCGCATGACGCAAACGCTCGGTGAACTGCGTGCAACATTGCCGCCCACACTTCGTTACGTTTCGCTCACCACCGACCCCGCGCATGACACGCCGGCGGTGATGAAAGCTTTCGCTGAAGCTCACGGCAGTAACAACACAAACTGGCATTTCCTCACCGGCACCAAAGCGGACCTCATGCGGTTGGCCATTGATGATTTGAAACTGATTTCCGTGCCCAAAGAAAAAGGCGAACGCGATAACCCGAACGATCTTTTCGTACACAGTAGCCTTTACATTCTTGTCGACGCAAAGGGTCGCGTGCGGAAATCTTTTGAGCACGACGCCGCCAATCTCATGCAACAAGTACAGGCGGCTCTAAAACAACTGGAGGATGAAAGTGACCGTTGATCAAATGCCCACCGTCAACGCCGCGCTCAACGGTTTAGCTTCTGTGTTTTTGCTGTTGGGATATATTTTTATCAAAAAAGGAAATCGCACCGCGCACAAGCGCTGCATGATTGCCGCCT
>DQLO01000073.1 GCA_015660155.1 Verrucomicrobiota bacterium | reverse complement strand
TTCGCGGTGGCCAAGGTGGATCTCGCGCGGCCGGAGGTGCTGGGCCTTGGCATCGGAGAAATGTCGTGGATGGAAATCAGTTACATGGCGGCCTACGCGGCGGGGCAGTTTGCCTGGGGCATGTGCGGTGACCGCTTTGGCACGCGGCGCGTCATCCTGTACGGCATGATGGCCTCGGTGCTGACGGCGATTTTCATGGGTGCGTCGTCGCTTGTGATTATGCTGGGCATTCTGTTTTGTTTCCAAGGCGTTTGCCAATCGACCGGTTGGGCGCCTTTGACGAAAAACATCGGTAACTTTTTCGCGCAAAAAGAGCGCGGGCGAATGATGGGTTTCTGGTGCACGAACTACGCGCTGGGCGGGGTTATCGCATCGGCGCTGGCGGGGTATTCCATTGAGTGGGCGGGGCAAAACCGGCTGGAGGAATATCGAACGGAAGGGATGCCCACGGTGGCGCATGTCCAGCAAGTGGCCGCGAGCCAAGGTCTCGATGATAATGCCACCCAGGATATTTATGGGCATTTGCGGATTGCCCAGGTAGCCACAAATGCGTTGGCGCCGATAAAAACCGCGCTGGAGAATTTTAAAGAAAAAAAAATGTCGGCGGCGGCCCGGGATGAAGTCATCACCAATGAGCTCGGCCGGGCCCAAGCCGGACTCCGCGACATTCTGCACAACGGGGAATTGAGCCCCCGAGTGCGGGCGGCAGCTTTGCGCGGCCTATTTGAACTTCGCGAGCCGAGGCTCGATGAAGCTCTCTTGGCGGCGTTGCAATCCAAGGATGCGGCCCTGAGCGGAGCCGGCCAGAGGGTTATTAAAAAGGCTGTCAAGTCAGAGGTGCCCGAACTGCGGCAATCGGGCTTGAAGGCGTTGCGGTCGGCGGTGCTGTACGGGGACGAAGCACCGCGCCAACTGGGACTAGAGGTTGCGCTCAAACTACCACCCTCGGCCAAGCGCGAATTTGCCATTCACATCGCCGGCCAGTCCACTGACCCCGCGATTGAACACCTGGCCGCGGATTTAAAAGCCGAAATTGATAATCAAAATAGAGAGAAAAAGAAGAAGCCCGAAGACCCGCCCGAGTTTCATCCCGCCAAGACATTGGCGTCCATTCACATTAATTCCATTCAGACCATCTGGGGCATGCTCGCGTGGCGCTATGCGTTCTGGGTGCCGGCGGCGGTGCTGGTGATGATTTGGCTGCTGTTCCTCGGCATGCAGCGCAATCGCCCGCAGGATGTCGGCCTGCCGCCCATCGAGGAATATCGCGGCGAGAAAAAAGCCGTGCTCACCGGCGGCACCGAAACGGAGGAGGCCGAGGAAGGCACGTGGGAACTCATCGGGCAGGTGATGCGCAACCGAATGGTGCAACTGCTGGCTGGCGTGTACCTGCTGCTCAAGCCGACGCGCTATCTCATCCTGTTTTGGTCGCCGCTTTACTTGAACGACAAGCTCGGTACGGGCGCGGCGGAATCCGGCATCCTCGGCAGCATGTTCGAGCTGGCCGGGCCGCTGGGCGTGCTGACGGGCGGGTACCTGTCGGACAAGGTATTCGGCGCGCGGCGGATCCCGGTGGCGGTCATTGGCTCGGTGGTGGTGGCGGTGGTGCTGCTGGGGTTCAATGCCCTGCCAGCAACTAGGTTGGCGCTCGGCTCGGCATTTTTCTTTATTGGCTTCTTTTTATATATGCCCGACTCGCTGGTGGCCGGCACGGCGGCGCTGGATTTCGGCACGCGCAAGGGCGCCGGCACGGCGGCGGGTATGATAAACGGCTTCGGCTCCATCGGCGCGATGGTTGGCGTCAGCCTGCCGGGCGTGCTCACCCTCCTGCTCGGCGAGGAGGCTGATATCTGGTTCTATATTTTCCCCGGTTTGGGCGTGTCACTGGTCATCGCGGCGGTGCTGCTGTTGCCCAAATGGAATGCCCTGCCCGAGACCGAAAAAACGGCATGACCCAATCAAACGGAACCTTGTCGCTCAATGACTTGATTGACTCGCGGCGCGAGGGGCATTCGATGCCGCAAGAATTTTACACGGACGCCGCGGTGTACTTGGCGGATGTAGAGCGGATTTTTCGGCGGCAATGGATATTTGTGGGGCACTCGTGTCAGATTATTGAAGCGGGGGAATTTTTTACGGTCACGATTGGAAGCGACCCGTTGATTGTTATTCGTGGCGACGATGGTGTCATCCGTGCGCTGCATAATGTTTGCCGGCATCGGGGGACGCTCATCAGTCGCGAGAGCTGCGGCAAGGCGCAGCGGTTGGTTTGTCCGTATCATCAGTGGACCTACGAACGTGATGGTAAGCTCGCCTCGTGCCGAGGGATGCACGAAATCAATCACGACGAACTCGGTTTGCTGCCCGTGCACTTGGAGGATTTGGAGGGGATGCTCTTCGTGTGCCTCGCGGAGACGCCACCGGACTTCGCGGCCGCGCGGGCGATGATGGCGCCGATTCTCGCGCCGCAGCGAATGGGCGGAGCGAAGGTGGCGAAGATTGTCGATTATGAGGTCGCCGCCAACTGGAAGTTGGTTTGGGAAAACAACCGCGAATGCTACCACTGCAACGTCAATCATCCGCAGTACATCAAGGCGAATTTCGACCATTTTAATAGTGACGACACCACGCCGCGCGTGCAGGAACGCATCGATGCTGCCACCGCGCGCCACACGGTGCAATGCGCCAAGCACGGGCTGGAGGTCACCCACAAGGAAACGGGCATGGCGACCTTCCCCGACCCCGACCACGGCCTGTGGTTTTCCGCCAACCGCACCACGCTGACTGAAGGGTACATCAGCGAAACCATGGACGGCCAACAGGTCGCGCCGCTCATG
>DQLO01000156.1 GCA_015660155.1 Verrucomicrobiota bacterium | reverse complement strand
TGCATCAACGTGATGGCGCTGGCGCGGCTGAGTTTGCGGACGGTCAGCCAAATGGTGAACAACGCGATGAACAATCCGCCGAGCACGCCGTATAACACCGTGAGGGGTTCGGCGTGGTAAACCAAACTGCCGTTTCCGATGGCACCGCTCCAGTTTGAGTTGAGAAGTTTGAGGAGCGCCTGTGTGTAACCGAGCCCCGCCCACGCTCCGAGTGCGGCACCGATGAGGGCGAGTACGAAGCCCTCGGCGAGCAAAAGATTGCGGACGGTTTTGCCGGTGAAGCCGATGGCGAGCAGCGTGCCGATTTGTGGGGCGCGTTGCTCGACGCCAAAGACGAAAAGGAGGCCCATCAAAATGAGCGCGGCGATGACGAGGAAAAAGCTGAGGCCGATGAATAGCCCGCCGAAGTCGCTGGCGGATTTGCCGGTGATGGCTTCGGTGCGCACATCGCGAAACACAAGGCCGATTTGCGTGGGGTCGAGTTTTTGCCGCAGCGCGGATTCAATCTCGGCGCGCTTGCCTTTTATGGATTCTTTGGCGAATTTGTAGCGCACGGTGGTGGCTTCGCCGTAGCGGTTGGCCCAAAGTTTTTGCGCGGTGGGCAGCGCGACGAATGCTTTGGGCGTGCCGCGATGTTGTTTCCAGTAATCCTCATCTTGGTCGCGGATGCGGCTGGAATCAAAATCAATACCGGGATTCCAGTCGCGCAGATTGTCTTTGTCAACAATGCCAGGAAAGTTGGGCATCAACTCGCGCCATCCCGGCTTTTCCGTGGGCACGATACCGGTGACGGTGAAGGTATGCCGGCGTTCTTCGAGTTGGCGGTTGAGGCCGAGCACATAATAATCCACTTCAATTTTGTCGCCCGCCTTCGCGCCGAGGTCATCGGCGAGCCATTGCGTGATGAGCATCTCATCGCCGGTGGGCGTGTTTTCAAAGAAGCCTTCGCTTACGCCGGAAATCATCGAGTACGGCGCGGCATTGGTGCCGGCGCGAAATTCGTTGGCGATGTACGTGAGCGCCGTTTGGGAATCGGTGGTGGCCGCCAGCGTGTTCGCATCGAGAAAAATCCGGTCGGTGCGAAGGTCGATGACGCCGTCGGTTTCGTTTTCAATCAGCTCCAATTCAGCGTCCGCCAAGCGCCAGTTTTTTTTCAGCGCGGCATTGGCGGATTGAACCAATTCCGCTGTCGATGATAGGCCGCTCGCCAGCATCACGTTGGCGCGCCCATCCAGTTCGGCTTTTTGTTGCAACCACGCGAGCGGCACAAACACATTGAACGGCGGCACCGCACCGGGCCGCAGACTGAGGTTGGCCAGTTCGGAATTCGCACCGGTCACTTTGGCGACAGTGAGCGTCAACCGCGCGGTGAGGTCTTCGGCCACCGAGAGCGGCGCGTCGCGCGGCAGTATGCTGGGCTTGGCGATGCGCAGCCGGAATTCATCGCCCGCTTTGAGGCCGAGTTGCGCGGCGAGGCGCGGATTGATGAGCGCTTCGCCATCATTTAATTCCGGTGGACGATTCGCCTTGAGCATCGCGTGTTTCCAAAACGCTTCGTCGATGCCGATGAGTTGGATTTGGTTGGCGCGTTTTTGGATTTCGCCAGATTCGTCGGAAACATATCCGGCGGCGTTTAGTTTCAAAATGGCAGCGAAATGGGTTTGGTCGTCCGTGTGAATCGCCGCCGCCAAGTCCGCGTGAAAAAACCGGTCGTGCTGTACGAGCGCGGCTTGGATTTTTCCGAGGCGTTGTTGGGCCTGAATTTGCAGTGTTTTTTTGACCGAATCGCCGATCACCAACGAGCCGGTCAACACCGCCCCGGCCACGATGGCGCCGAGCAGCGTGCCCGCATGCGCGCGCGCGTGGTGGGTGAGGCTGTTGAAAATGAGCCACGTGCGGGTCATTAGTTTATCCGGCCATCTTCGAGTTCCACGGTGCGCCCCATTTGGGTGGCGAGTTTTTCGGAGTGGGTGACGGTGATGAGGGTGACGTTTTCTTCGGCGTTCAATTCCACGAGCAGCTGGCCGAGTTGATCGGCGGTGGCTTGATCGAGGGCGCCGGTGGGTTCGTCGGCGAGCAGAAGTTGGGGCTCGTTGATGAGCGCGCGCACGACGGCCACGCGCTGGCGTTCGCCGCCGGAAAGTTGGCCGGGGCGGTGCGCCAGCCGTTCGGCGAGGCCCACGCGGTCGAGCAGGCGGCACGCGCGTTCTTCATCCTCGTCGGTGGCTGTGCCATGGGCGAGCGTGGGCACGAGCACATTTTCCATCACCGTGCATTGCGGCAGCAAATGGTGGCTCTGGAAAATGAATCCCATCTCGCGGTTGCGCAGCAGGGCGAGTTCGTCGTCATCCAAAGCAAAGAGGTCACGGCCATCGAAAGTGATGGTGCCGCCGGTCGGTTGGTCAAGCGAACCAATGAGATTGAGCAACGTGCTTTTGCCACAACCGGAAGGACCAACGATCGCGATGGATTCGCCGCGCGCCACTTCCATCGTGAGTCCGCGCAACACTTGGAGCGGCGCGCCATTTTCAGCGGAAGGAAATTCGCGGGTAATGTTTTTTAGCTGCAGCAGAGGAGTGTCGTTGGGCATGAGCTATTCTTTAATCCAGCGTTTGGCTTTGAGTTCGAAGCGGGGGAGGGTTTCGGGGGTGACGATTTCCACGGGGATGCGGAGGTTGAGTTGGGTGCGGAGGGTGTCGGTGATTTGTTCGGCGAGGGTTGCGGCGTCGGCGTCGGGTTGGGGCTCGATGCGGAGGCGGAGTTCGGCCATTTCGGTTTGTTGGGAAATGACGACTTGGTATTCGGCGACGGCGTCGAAAGGGCGAAGGATGTGCTCGAAGGCGGAGGGGTAAATGTTGACGCCGCGGATGATGACCATATCGTCGGCGCGGCCGAGGATGCCGCCGCGTAGGATGAGGGCGGCGCCGTGGGTCTCGGGGCGCACAAGGTCGCCGGTGCGGTAGCGGAGCAACGGCATCGCGGTGCGGGTAAGGGTGGTGAGGATGAGCTCGCCTTCCTCGCCGTTGGCGACGGGTTGGTTGGTTTCGGGATGGACGATTTCGGCGAGGTACGCGGTGTCGATGATTTGCAGATTATTTTTTTCGGGCGGCCACTCGTGGGTGACGGGGCCGACTTCGGTCATGCCGTGATGGTCGAAAACTTTTGCGTTGGGCCACGCACTTTCGATGCGTTCGCGCGTGACGGGAATGCTGCCGCCGGGTTCGCCGGCGACGATGATGGTTTTTAGTTTGGATGCTGAAAGGTTGATGCCTTCCTGCGCGGCAACTTCGGCGAGGCGCAGCGCGTACGTGGGCGTGCAGCAGAGGAGAGTGACTTCGTTTTCCAACAGGATGCGCAGGCGCGTGGCGCTGGTGAGGCCGCCGCCGGGGAAGCAGAGGCAACCCATTTGCGCGGCGGCTTCGTAGGCCATCCAAAATCCAATGAAGGGGCCAAAGGAAAATGCAAACAGCGCGCGATCGGCCGACGAGACGCTGGCCGCACGGTACACGGCCTTCCAACTTTCGAGCATGCTTTGCCAACTCTCGGGCGTGTCGAGCCAGCGCAATGGTTGGCTGGTGGTGCCGCTGGTTTGGTGGATGCGAGTGTATTGCTCGACGGGAAAAGTGAGGTTGCTGCCGTAGGGCGCATGGGCCGATTGGTCGGCGACGAGTTCGTCCTTGGTGGTAAAGGGGCAGCGCGCGGTGAAGTCTTCGAGGCTGGCGATGGTGGCATCGATGCCCGCCGCGCTGAGTTTCGTTTCGTAAAACGCATTGGCGGGGCGCACCGCGCGGATGAGGGCGCGGAGTTGCTCGAGCTGTTGGGCGCGGAGGGTTTCCCGACCGGTTGACGGCGCGTCGGCCATTTGGTTATTTGGCTTCCTCGTTGGCGGCGGACTTTTCCGCTGGCGGGGGTTTGGGCGGGTTTTGGGTGACGAGATAACCCCCCAGCGCGGCGAGGCAAATTCCGAGGATGAAGGGCGGTTTCACAAAAGCCCAGTTGCCTTCTTTGGTGGTGTTCACGATGGCGTTCACGATGGGCGCGCCGGCGAAGATGATGGACATCACGATGGGTACATAAATCGGTGGGTTCGGCGACGCACCAAAAGCGAGCAGTACGCCGAGCGCGCCAATCGCGCCGAGGATGCCGGCGATGAGCGACCACTTCAGGCCTTTGACCGGGTACGCCCAAAACTCAATTGGGCCGCCTTTGAGTTTCAAAAGAATCAGCGGCGCGATAACGGCTGTGAGAAAATACGCGAGGCCCACCCACAGGAAGGCCATGATGCGGCCGTGCTCTTTGTTTTCCATATTGGCGGAGCCGGTGTGCATGCACACGCCGTAGACGCCCCAGCAGGCGACGGTGAGAAAGGCCCAAGCGTACCAAGGGATTCCGGATGCGGCAGTGGTTTCTGGCATAATTTTTGTGACTTTAGTTTTTGGTTTGGGTTGATTCAGAGTTAACCGGCCAACTTCTCTTCTGGCGCGGCCTCGATGAGGGCGGCGATTTCGGGTGGGATGCTGGCGGCTTTCATTTCGCCGGCTTCGGTGAGGCGCACGCAGACGACGGTGAACCCGCCGCGCGCGACTTCGGTTCCGCCGGTGGAAAACCGAAATTGATAGGTGATAGATTTGCTGGTCTTCGCGCTGACGAGCAAATGAATCTCCACTTCATCCTCAAACTTCAGCGGCTTTTTGAAATCGCAATGGCTGTGCACGCGCGGCCAGCCGATGTCGAGTTCGGCATCCGCAATCGACCGCCCCAGCGAGCGGAAGAACGCGTGCTCGGCGTATTCCATGTAGCGGTAGAAATTCGAAAAATGAACAATGCCGGCCGCGTCGGTTTCGTTAAACTCAACGCGTCGGGTGGTGGTGAATTCGTGCTGTGCCATTTAGGCTTTCGTGGGATTTGGGGTTAAGGTGCTGAACAACGCGGCCATCTCGTCAGCCATGCGTTCGATGGAAAAATGTTCGCGCACGGCCTCGCGCGCCTTGAGGCCGAGGGCTTTGGCTTCGGTTGGATTGTGCAGCATTTTTTCGATGGCGTCGGCGAGGCTCTCCGGCCCGTCGTGTTTGTAGCATATGCCGCCGCCGGTGGCTTCCACCAATTCCGGAAAAGACGCGCACCGCGGCTGCACCACCGGCACGCCCGCCGCCATCGCTTCGATGATATAAAATCCAAAGGATTCCCCAAACTGCGCGGGCACGGACAAAACGGAAAGCGATTTAAGAAAATCCTGTTTCGCCTCGCGGCTGAGGTTGGGGTGAAACTCCACGTCGCCCAACAGCGCCTTGGCGTGCAGCCGCGCGCGCATGCGCTCCACGAAAGGCTCGTCCATCGGCCGACAGCCGCCGCCAATTTTCAGGCGCAATTGCGGAATGGAATTGGCGGCCTTGAGCTTGATGAAAGCGTCGATGAGCGTGTCGAGCCCCTTGTCCTTGCACAGCCGCGCGAAGAAACCGATGACGGGCGGATTGGGCGCGACGGGTTCGGCGGTGTAGCCGGTGTGGTTGATGCCGTTGTGAATCACGCTCACGCGGGCGTAGACTAGCTTGAGTTTGCCGCGCATTTGCGCTGCGTAAAATTTGCTGGGCGCGATGAAGTATTCCACTTCGCGCGCGCGCTCGGCCATCAGTTCCCAAACCGGTCCGCGCAATTCCTCCGCCATGTTGTCGATGTACGGCGCTTCATTTTGCAGCATGCAAACCACCGGCGCGTTGAGCGCTTCCTTGAGCTGCCGCGCCAGCCCGAGCAGCATGCAATTGGAAAGACAAATGACATCCGGCCGCGGCTGGGTTTTCAGCCAGTCGATGAGCTGCGCCAGCTCGCGTGCTTGATGTCCGTCCTCGCCGCGCAGCATCGAGAGCGTGATTTCGCCAACGTCCGCAGCATTCGTTTTCCCCATTCGACTGGAAGCCAAATGCAGCAACCGCTCCGACCCCACCAGCCGATGCACCCAATTCGGCGCGTTGCGATAGAACGGCGATTTCTGTTCCAAATAAACATTAACGCCATTATAAAAAATCGGCGTGCCATCGGTTTGAATTTCTTCATCCAACATCAGCGGAAGGTACAGCGGAACCATCGTCACCTCGTGCCCATCCTTGCGGAGCGCCGCAACGAGCGCGTTATCGCGGAAACAATTTCCGCAATACATGTTGCCCGCGCCGGGGGTGATTTGGATGATGTTCACGAGAGAGGTTCGCCTAGTGGAAGTGAATCTGGCACGGGACAAAAATCTTCAATGCACTTGAACATGTGACTGAAATCTTTGTTCACGTCGCCGGAGAGGCAGTCGGTGACATCGCCGGCCACTTCCGGATATTTCTTGACCAGTTTGCCGAAGCTGAAATTTTCGTTGTAAAATGCGTAGCAAAGTTTGCGCATATTTTCGATGCCTTCGCGGAGTTCGGCGGCGTATTCGGTAAAGCGTTCGGGGGAAAGATCGTTGGCTTCTAAGGCTTCGTGGGCGGCGTCGGCGGCCATCACGCCGCTCTTGAGGGCAAGCATAAGGCCGCTGGAAAATACGGGGTCGAGAAAACAAAAGGCATCGCCGAGCAGCAAGAGGCCGTGCGTGCCGCAGTGGCGCGAGTGATGGGTGAACTCGTTGGTAATATAATATTCGCCGAATTGGGTCGCGGGCGCGAGGTTGTCTTTCACCCATTGATTATTTTCAATCTCGCGCTCGAGCATCGCTTTGGGATCGCGCACGCCGTCGCGGCTGAGGTATTTTCCCTCGGCCACCACGCCCACGCTGGCGCGGTCATCGTGCAGCGGGATCCACCAAAACCAGCCTTTTTGCGGCACAAACGCCACGCCCGTCGCGCCTTCGTCGATGCCCTTTTGCCGGACGGCGCCTTTATAATAAGTCCACACGGCGATTTTATTGAGAAACGGATCGCGCTCGCGCCAGCCATTTCGAGTGGCGGTGAGGGCTTCCTTGCCGGTGGCGTCGAAGGTGAGTGGCGCGCGGAATTCTTTTTCTTCGCCGTCCTTTGTGACGGCGCGTATGCCAATGACTTTTTTGCCTTCCCAAATTAATTCTTTCACGGAAATTTCCTCGATGACTTCCGCGCCTTTGTCGCGCGCGTTGTTGAGGAGCATTTCGTCAAACTCCGCGCGCATCACTTGCCAAGTTTGCGCGACGGTTTCGCGGTCGTACCGGTCGAAAAAATAAAAGGGCTGGCTCGCCTTGCCGTCGGGTGAGATGAACTGCACGCTGTATTTTTTGGTGAAGGCCGATTGCTTGAGTTTTTCAATCATGCCCAAACGCTTGAGCGGTTGGTAAGTGAAAGGCAGGAGCGATTCGCCGATGTGATAGCGCGGGAATTTTTCGCGCTCGAGCACGAGCACGCGGCGGCCGTGCTCGGCAAGGATGGCAGCGGCTGCGCTGCCGGCGGGGCCCGCGCCAATGATAATGACGTCGTGACCGACCATGATTAGGCGCTGATTTCGGGTGGTAGAATTTCCACGATCTCGGCGAGATGATTGCCATCGAGGTCGCGATGAATGTTGCAGCGGCCGTACAGTTCGGTGGACGCGGGCAGGCCGAGCGCCTCGGTGATGAGCGGGTCGGAGTTCACG
>DQLO01000326.1 GCA_015660155.1 Verrucomicrobiota bacterium | reverse complement strand
TGCTTGGTGAGCGCGCGCGCGCCGACTTCCACCACCATTGTGGAGAGCTTGCCGGGCGCGTGGTAATACTGCTCCATCGCGTACACGATGCCCTGTCCGGAAGTGAAGTTCACCGTGCGCTTGCCGGTGACGGCCACTGCGGTAGCTCCGCCTTGCGCGGCGTGTTCGCCTTCGCACTCGATGGCCAGCTTTTGGTTGCCCCAAACATCCAACGCGCCCTGCGCGTATGCTTGTTGATAAATCTCGCCGCCTTCGGTGGAGGGCGTGATGGGATAAAACACACCGCCCTCGGTGATGCGCGTTTCCACCCATTCGGTCACCAATTGGTTGCCATTGCAGGTGACGGGGAAGCCGGGATACTTCGGCTTGTCGCCAGTCTGCGCGGCGGCGGAAATTTCTTGGTCAATGGTTTGTTCTGGCATATTAAAAAATCCTTGGGTTACTCAAAGCAAAGTGGCGAACCCAGTCGAAGCTGGCTACCGGCCACACCGTTGTTGCGCTTCAAATGTTTGCATCATCTTGTCCCGATCGAACGGGACGCTTCGCGGTGGCCAACGGTAGCAGCGCCAAAATGATGAATCAATCCCAATCCCACGCGCCGTTTTGTTTACAATTGCCCCGTTTTTCGGCAAAATACGGGGGTGCAGACGGTATTGGACACCGACACACTTCCCGCTGGCGGGCAGCATCCCTACGCCGCGCAGCTCGATGCGCTGGAGGGGGTGCTGTGCGTGGACGCCATCGCCGGCGCGCTCGGCACTGCCCGCGTGGGCACGGTACTGGAACTTTCCGTGCTGCTCGAACGCTACCGAGTGACGCTGCTCGAACCTGTGGAATTGCCCGCCGTGGTGGCCGCCCATCGGCATGCCGCGCGCGGCGAAGCGCAGGAACTCATCGCGCTGGACCAATCCCTCGCTGGCACGCATCCGGAGTGGCTGCAACTCGCGGCCGCCAGCCAACGCTTTGGCACCGACCACCTCAAACGCCTGCAACCGCTCCGCGATGAACGCGTGGTGCAACGCTTTATCGATGCCGCCCGCGAAGGCCGCGCGACCGCCAATCATCCCGTGGTGTTTGGCCTCACGATGGCGGTGTTCTCCATTGCGCCAAGGCAAGGCTTGGGCGATTACGCGCAAAGCGCGCTCGAAGCCGTGGTGGCCACCGCGGCCGCAAAACTGAAGCTCACCCAAGTCGACCGCGACAATCTCATCGGCCGCTCCCAAGCCCGCCTGCCCGAAGCCATCGAACGGATGGTGGCTTAGCCATCAAACTCCGCGTTGGAAAATACTTCCTGCACATCATCGTGGTCATCCAGCAAATCGACCAACCGGTTGACTTTTTCCAATTCTGATTCGCTGGCCAACGGCGCGGTCAACTCCGGCAACGCCGTAAGCTCCGCCGACTCCGTGGCAATGTCGGCCGTCTCCACCGCTTTATGCACCGCCTCGAAATCAGCCGGCGCAGTGAGAATTTCGTAGCCCTCCTCCTCTGCCTTGAAATCTTCCGCGCCCGCTTCCATCGCCAGCTCCATCAGCGCATCCTCCTCCGCATTGGCGCGCGCGATCATGATCTGCCCCTTGCGATGAAACAACCGACTCACCGATCCCGCCGTGGCCAGCTTGCCTTCGTTGCGCGTGAGGATGGCGCGAATCTCAGACGCCGTGCGGTTGCGGTTGTCCGTACTCACCTCGCACAAAATCGCCGCGCCGTGCGGGCCATAAATCTCGTAGGTCAACTCCTCGAAACTCGCCCCTTCGCCATCGCCCGTGCCGCGCGCAATCGCCCGCTGGATATTGTCCGCCGGCATATTCGCCCCGCGCCCCTTCAGCACCGCCAACCGCAGCCGAGGATTCATGTCCGGATCGCCTCCGTGCAGCTTCGCGGCAATCGTTATCTCCCGCGCAATCTTCGCGAACACCTTGCTGCGCTTGGCATCCATGCGCGCCTTGGTGTGCTTGATGTTGGCCCATTTACTGTGTCCCGCCATAGCTAAAAAGGTGAAGCGCCAGTGAACACCAGTCCGACCATGCGCAAAAGACAAAACTCGTGGCAGGCATTCCTACTTGGCTGGTGCGCGGCCAGTGTGTTGGGGGTTTTGGCCGCGCATTGGCCACGGGCTTTTGGCGGGGCCTTTGGAGTCGGTCTTGATGGCGTAGAGCTTGAAGTCACCTGACCCGACGTAAATGGTGCCATCAGAACCAATGGCGGGGGAGGACCATACCATACCTCCCGTTTCAAATTCCCAGAGTTTGACCCCGGACTTGCCATTGATGGCATAGAGCTTTTTGTCTACTGACCCAACATAAACGGTGCCATCAGAACCGATGGCGGGGGAGGACCACACATTTTCTCCTGTTTCAAATTCCCATTGCTTGACTCCACTCTTACCATTCAGGGCGTAGAGCTTGTTGTCCCCTGACCCGACGTAAACGGTGCCATCAGAACCGATGGCGAGGGAGGAGGTCACTTCACCTCCCGTTTTAAATTCCCATTTCTTGGCCCCGCTCTTGCCGTCCAGGGCGTAGACCTTCTTGTCATGTGACCCAACGTAAACGGTGCCATCAGAAC
>DQLO01000283.1 GCA_015660155.1 Verrucomicrobiota bacterium | reverse complement strand
GTTGCCCCGTTGGCCCGTGCATTGCGTGTCCGGAATCCATCCCCGATCCGCAGGCGCTTCTGCTCAAGCTCACTGTTAACGGCGAGGTGCATCAGGACGCCAGCACCGCGATGCAGATTTTCCCGGTGGCGGCGGTGATCGAATTTGTGTCGGCCTTCGTCACGTTGGAACCGGGCGACATCATTTCCACCGGCACCGCCGCCGGCGTGGGCCACGCGAAAGGCGTGCACTTGCAGCCGGGCGATGTGGTCGAGGCCAGCATTGAAGGGATTGGGGTGTTGAAAAACACGATGGTTGTGGGATAGGATTTCCGGAATGGAAACGTCAACCGAAGCCTCGACCCAATCCGTCGTCTGTCCCAATTGTGGGGATGCGATTTCCAATCCGCGTTATTTTTGCCCGCACTGCACGCGGCCGATTCGGGATACGGTTTCGTGCGAAGGCTGTCGGGAGCCCATTGCGGCCCAAGCCAAAAAATGCCCGCATTGCAACACGGCCAACGCGGCACTGTTGGCGGCGCAGGCGGGGCAGTTGCAAATCTCTGTGACGGCGAGTCCCTTCGGCGCGTTTTTTTCCACTTGGAATTTTACGAGTCTGTTTCGCCCGCCGGTGATTGAGGTGAAAGGCGGCAAAATCAATACCACGGTTTGGACTTTCTTTACCCTGCGCGTGCATCAATCGGAAATTGAGATGACGCGCTTGGCCAGTGTGCGCCACACCAAAGGCGTGATTTGGAGCAGCCTTGTTTTCGAAACGTTTGGCGGCGCGGCGGATGATATGGGGCAGCACGGCTTGCGCCACGATGACGCCATCAACGTGGCCGCGAGAATCAAGGAAGTTATCGGGCGCTAAAACAAAATCACCTGTCGCGCCACTTCGCCTTTTTGCAGGCGGTCGAAGCCTTCGTTGATTTTTTCCAGTGGAATAATGTCGGTGAGCAGTTGGTCCACCGGCAGTTTTCCGGCGCGGAACATTTCGATGAAACGCGGGATGTCGCGCGTGGGGATGCAGCTGCCTTGGTACGAACCTTTCACTGTTTTTTCCATCGCGCTGAGCGACACGGCGGACACGCTGAATTGATGCTCCGGATGCGGCAGGCTAATGGCGATGGTGGTGCCGCCGCGCGCGGTGGATTCGTACGCCTGCGCGAGCACCTTCGCGTGGCCGGCGCTTTCGAGGGCGAACTCCACACCGCCGCCGGTGAGGTCGCGAATGGCTTCCACCGGATCGCACTCACCGGCGTTCACGGTGTGTGTTGCGCCGAGGTTGCGGGCCATCTCGAGTTTTGATTCCAGCAAATCTACGGCGATGATCGTGCCCGCGTCGCACGCCTTCGCGCCCATCAGTGCGGCAAGCCCCACGCCGCCGAGGCCGAACACTGCCACCGATTGGCCGGGGCGAATGTCGGCGGTATTCATCACCGCGCCGGTGCCGGTCATCACCGCACAGCCAAAAAGCGTGGCGTGCTCGAAAGGCAAGTCGTTGTCAATCTTCACCAACGAGCCGGGCAGGGCGATGGTGTATTGCGAATAACCGGACACGCCGCAGTGGTGAAAATACGATTTGCCGTTGCGGCTGAATCGTTGGGCGCCATTCATCAATGTGCCGGCGTTGTTGGCGTCCATCCCCGGTTCGCATAGGGAAGGGCGGCCTTCGACGCAGTAGCGGCACGCGCCGCAGCTGGGGATGAAGGTGAAAACCACGTGGTCATCGGGCACAAATCCGCGCACGCCCCGGCCCACTTCGCGCACGATGCCGCTGGCTTCGTGGCCCAGCACCATCGGCATGGGGCGCGGGCGCGCGCCTTCGATGACCGATAAATCGGAGTGGCATAGCCCCGCACCTTTTACCTCCACCAACACCTCGCCTTCGCCGGGGCCTTCGAGGTCCAGTTCCTCGATGACCATCGGCTGCGAATCGGCGTACGGCAGTGGCCGTTCTGTTTTGTGCAGCACCGCCGCTTTGGTTTTCATGCGCGGGAGCATTGGGGAACGCGCACCGGATTGCAATCGTGCACCGTTTGCGGCACATTGCGCGAATGCAATTGGCGGCAAACAAGCGCGCGTTCACGTTGGTGGAATTGCTGGTGGTGATCGCCATCATCAGTGTGCTGGCGGGTTTGCTGTTGCCCACGTTGGCGAAGGGCAAGGCCAAGGCGAATCGCATCAAGTGCGCCAATAATCTCCGCCAAGTGAACGCGGCGCTGCGCGGGTTTTCCATGACGCACGACTCGCGTTATCCGTGGCTGCTCACGCAGCATCAAGGCGATGCGATGTTCAAACGGATGTACGGCCAGGCGCACACGGGCTGGATTCATTTGTGGGATATTCGGTTTATGTTTTTGAGCGAACCGGCGCGACGCGAGCTGGTGACCGCGCGCGTGTTGGCTTCACCGTGCGATCCTTCGGTGACGGTTTACAACGAAGAGGAAGCCACCCACGGCAAATGGGAAGGCTTCGGCGCGGGCTTCGATGGCATTCATATCCACATGGATCGGCGGTCGATGAGCTACGGCGTGCACCTCGGCGCGGACGAGCAGCGGCCGGCAAGCATCCTCGCTTTCACGCGCAACCTCATTGGCACGCCGGCGTATGAATTTGAGTATCCCGCCGGCAAGGCGCTGCCGGACATCGCGGAATTTCTCGGCGGCTCATTGCAATTGGCCAAACAAAATTCGTTGCTGCAAAAATTTATCGGCAACGACCACGCCGACCCTGAGATACTCCAGCGCCACGCGATGGCGGGTTTAATCGCGAGCCAAGGGCAAATCACCCTCGCCGATGGCAGCGTGCGGCAGACCACCGATGCCGGCCTCGCCCAAGCCATCAAGGCTCACGCGAACAGCCACGGCGGCGCGTACTTGGGCGTGAACGAAAACTTCACGCGCCCCACCCAGCGTCCCGATCCCAACGGTGTGATGAAAATCCAATAGCTCCGTTTTTTTTTGCCTTTTGGAATGGCGCTATTCTTCACAGGAAAAGATTGAGCCCCGCGCCCGTTTGTTCCACACTTTGTCGGGATGATACGCATGGGACTCATCGGGTTGTCGCACGATCACGTGTGGGATTTGCTGCCGGATATGGCGGCCAACGAACACGTGGAATTGGTCGCCGCCACCAGCACCAAGCCGCCGTTGCTCGAGCGCATCGGCAAGGAATTCGGCGTGGCCACTTACACCGATTCCGCCGAGATGGCCGCGGGGGATCCGCTCGATGCCGTTTGCCTTTTTGGCGATAACCGCGCCGGCGCGGAGGAAGGCGTGAAAGCTCTCGAACGCGGTTGGCACGTGCTCATCGAAAAACCCCTCGCCGCCGACCTCGCCGGGGCCGATCAACTCCTGCAAACCGCCGACACCACCGGCAAGCG
>DQLO01000270.1 GCA_015660155.1 Verrucomicrobiota bacterium | reverse complement strand
GGAAACCATTGAGCTTATCATCAACGAAACGATTACTGATTTCGTTTACGACGCCCGATCAGGCAAGATTGTAGCCAAGGCGAATTAATTAACAAACTCTTAATTTTTCTCAAATAAAAGTTCCCATCCTGTAAACCCCGTGTAATTACATATACAGGAGTAGAGGCCTTTGCGAGTGCAAGGGGAGCTCTATTGGGAAACGGCCCCAAGATCCGCCTGCGGGATAAACATTGAACCAAAGGAGTTTCACATGAGTTACTTTTATGTGATGCCCAAGGGTGATCAGATCAGCCTGGCCTGGGGGGATGAAACCAAGGACACAGTCTTTGGGGGCATCGCCTGGTCCGGCCATAATGCGGACCTGGCAGCTTGCCAGGAAGCGGATGCACGGATTTCTGAGCTGGAGAACCGGCTCGATGGCGAGCGTGCCATCCGTGACCAGCTTCGCAACCAGCTCGGCGAGAGAAACCGCAAGGTTTACTACGGCGTTTTGGCGCATCCGGATTATGGTGATGACTGTCCATTGCTCGCGCGCATGGGGTATACCCGGCGCAGCGACCAGGACAGCGGCCTAACCAGACCCGCGCTGATCTCGAATCCACCCACGGGCAGCCTGAATTAACGAGAAGAAAAGCGGGCCAAGAGCCCGAACGTTTACAGGAACGGCACCCCCGCACCGGCAACGGTGCGGGGTCTTTTTTGCCTCATGGTTTTTTTTGTTTGGGCGCGGGACTCTTCTTCACCAACTCCAGTGATTTCTGGATGAGGATTTCGCCGGTCATTTCGCCGAGGCTGAACTGGGCGAAGCCGCTTCAATCCGGGAGCTGTTCATTGGCTTCCAAAAGCACCTTTTTCAGGCTGCGTAGAATCAGTCTTCAAAAAATAAACTGCAAGCCCGTGCGGGCCAATGCTTCGCCCGCCGGTGGTCTGAATTGAATTACTTCAACAAAGTCTGAATCACTCGGCCGTCGCTGAGGGCCATGGGGCGGCCGATGGGGGTCATCAATTCTTTTGCGTATTCGATGCCGAGGGCGTGCTGGACGGTGGTGTGGATGTCGGCGACGTGGATGGATTCTTTGTCCAAGGGATCGAGTTTTGCGCCGTCGGCGGCGGTGGCGCCGTGGACGTGGCCGGCGCGGAAGCCGCCACCGGCGAGGGCGATTGAGAAGCCGGTGGGCCAGTGGTCGCGGCCGTCGGCGGCATTGATGTTTGGCGTGCGGCCAAATTCGCCGGCGCAGATGACGATTGTTTGGTCGAGCAGTTTGCGGGTGCGCAGCTCGCGGATGAGCGAGGCGAAGGCGGGATCGAGTATGGCGTTTTGCGTGACGTGGGCTTCGTGGTTGTTGGCGTGGGTGTCCCAGCCGTTGAGGGTGACTTCGACGCAGCGGACGCCGGCGCCGATGAGCTGAATGGCGGCAAGACAGCCGCGCCCGAAATTGGTGTCGCCAAATGCGGCGCGGGTTTTGGTGGGGGCTTGGGTGATGTCGAAGGCGCTGAGCTGCTTGGAGCTCATCATCCGCAAAGCCTTTTGGATGGTGGCGTTGTGAAGGGTGGTCTTGGCATCGAGATCGGCGCGGCGGCCGCGTGCGAAGGATTGTTCCACCTGCTCCAAGGCTTCGAGCCGGTTGTCCAGACGTTTGGGCTGTACGCGTGCGGTGATGTTTCCGGCGCGGCCGTTGGTGTTGTAAACTTTGAAGGCGTCGTATTGTGCGCCGAGGTAGCCGCCGCGCGCGGGCCATTGGCCGGGCAAAATGGAAATGTGGCGCGGGATGTCCATTTCGGCATCGGGCAGCTCGTGGCAGACGACGGCGCCAATGGATGGATGCACCAAAGTGGGGTCGGGCCGGTAGCCGGTTTTGACGTTGTACGTGGCGCGTTCGTGGTCGCCTTCTTTGCTAACCATCGAGCGCACGAGGGTGAGCTCGTGCATCACCTCGGCCACTTGCGGGAGGCCGTGGGCGAATTGCACGCCTTTGACGGAGGTGTTAATGGCGCGGGTGTCGCCGGCGATTTTTTTGCCCGCGTGCGGGTCGAATGTTTCCAACTGGCTTGGGCCGCCGGACATCCACAGCATAATGACCGACTTGGCGGGCGCGTGGGCGGGCGCTTTTTCCTGGGCGCGCCCGAGCCAATGCGCCACCGGCGTGAGCCACGCAAGCCCGCCGAGGCCGGTCGTTTGCAGCATCGTGCGGCGGGTGATGTGGCTGGCGCTGTTGCAGGGATTATTCATGTTAGCGGTTCCACGAAAACTCGGTTGAGTTGATGAGCGCCCAGTAGAGGTCCGCCTGTTTTGCTTTGCGGCTGAGGAAGCCTTTTTGCGACAGCGCGCGGACAAAGTAAGCGGCTTCTTCCGCGCTCGGCCGACGGCTTAGCACGGCGAGGTAGGTGGCCTCCACCACTTTTGCGTCATTGGGCGCGGTGGCCAAAATGCGTGAGGCGGCGTTGGCCACGAGATCGTTTTTGATGCGTTCGTGAACGAGATTTCCATTCATCATCAGCAAGCGTTGGGGGATGGTGCCGCCTTGGATATAAAATTCGTCCTCACCAATATCACCGTAGCGCTTGATGAATTCTCCCAGTTGAATCGAGCGGTTTAGCTGAAAGATGATGTGCGAATCGGCGTCGATGGCGGTGAGCGAGGCGGATTGGATAATGCTGCCGGCGACTTGCTCGGGGCGCAATCGCGAGAGCGCGAAGGCGGCCCAGTGTTCGTCGTGCTCGAGCGTGGGCGGCGTGCGGCCATCGGGCATTTTGCTGTCGAGGCCGAAGACGCGCGTGGCGGCGATGATTCGGATAAGGCGTTGGAGGTTGAAATTGTAAATAATGAAATCGTCGGCCAGAATTTCCAGCCCGGGCGGGTAGGGATTTTCCGGAGAATCCTCCAGCGGAATTTCATCAACCGGCTCAACCAAAGGCCGACCAAACATCAGCGCCCAAACGCGGTTCACCGTGGCGCGGGCGAAGGCGCGGTTTTCTTTATGAGTGACCCAGCGCGCAAGGCGCTGGCGCGGGCGGCCGCGCTCGGGCAGCAGCTCGGGTTGGAAGGGAACAATCGCCGGCACCTTCACCGGCTCGCGCTGGCGGCGGTATTTGAATTCGTATGGCTTGCCCGTTTCGCGAATGCCAGAGATGGCCATATCGGCTTCGCCGAAAAAAGAAGCGAGCTGATGAAAATCCTTTTGCAACCACTCATCGCCAAGATGGTCGTCGTGGCATTGGACGCAGTCGATGCGCACGCCGAGGAAAGCCCGCGTCACCCGCGCGGCCAGCTTCACTTCGTTGGGGCCTTTTTTGTCTTCATTTTGGTCGACCGTCACGGTCACAAAATTGACCTCCGGATTATTCGTCCAAAGCCCTTCGGCGGTGATGAGCGAGCGCGCAATTTTGTCGTAAGGCCGGTTTGCCTCAAATTCATCGGCGAGCCAGCTGACAAATCGGCGGCGGCGATAAATCAGGAACGGCCCGTTCTCCACGCCGACATAGGCGCGGGCAAACCGTTCGGCGAGATATTCGCTCGTGCGGCGATCCTCGAAGAGATGGCTGAGCCACCACTGGATGCGCTCGCCCTCCGGCTGGGCCTCGACCGCGCGGATTTCCTGTAGCGACGGAATCGTGCCGGTGAGCCCCAGCGAGAGGCGGCGAATCTGCGTCAACTCATCGGCGGGCGGCGCGGGTTCCAGCCCGGCCTTTTTCCAGTCGGCGGCAAATTCCTCATCCACGAAATCGACCGCCGTCCGAAACGAAGGTTTTTCATAACGGCCCGCCTGATGTTTGGGGGCGGACATTGTGTCGGATGTCAGCAGGTTGGAAACCACCGCGCCCGCGCCCGCCACGCAGACCACCGCGAAGAGCAGGTTGCGTTGCCAAAGCGGCGGGGCTATCTTTTCCGAGGGCATCGTCGTCAGTGAATATACATCAATGAATACGCAAGGGCAAGATGAAGGGTTTCAGCCGGACGGGAACAACCCCGATCTGCCGCCATTGCTGGTGCCGCCGGTGCTCGAATCAGTACCCGTCGAAATTCCGCCGAAAATTGAACCTTCGCCGAATGTTTCCCCGCCGCGCCGTTCGCTTCTTGTCCGAATGGGTGTCGGCATTTATTCGACCGTCGGTTGGTGCTTCGGGATGCTCAGCCTGATTGGCGGGCTGGCGGTGATCTCGGTGATTCCCATCGTCAACCTCCTCAGCCTTGGCTATCTGCTGCACGCCAGCGCCACCATCGCGCGCACCGGCCGCTTGCGCGATGGCTTCATCGGCGTGCGCCGCGCCGGGCAGTTGGGCGGCATCGTCCTCGGCATTTGGCTCGTGCTTTGGCCCGCGCGGTTCATCGCCCTGCTGCGCGATTCCGCCGTCATTGTGGATCCGCAGCGCGTCGGCGGCTGGAGCGTTGCGATGTGGATCGTTACCACGCTGACCAGCCTGCACATCATCTGGGCGCTGCTGCGCGGCGGCAAACTGCGGCACTTTTTCTGGCCGGCGCCCATTCGTTTTTTTCGTTGGCTTGCCACGCCCGAAAAATTTTCGATCGCCCGCGATGCTGTTTGGGAAACCGTAACCGGCCTGCGCCTTCCCAAGTTATTCTGGCTTGGCACCCGCGGTTTTGCCGGAACGGTGCTGTGGTTGCTCATCCCCGTGGGCCTGATGATTCTCGCCTCCAAAATCGCCCACAACGCCGGCATCCTCGTTTCGCTTCTGGGCGGTCTGCTATTAATGGGCGTGCTTTTAATTATTCCATTTCAGCAAATCTGGTTCGCGCGCGAAAACCGCTTCCGCGCCTTCATCGAAATTGGCCCTGTGTGCCGCCTTGCCGGCCGCGCGCCATTCAAGTTTTGGTTTGCGCTCACACTCACGCTCGTGCTGGCCGTGCCATTGTTCCTGTTAAAAATAGAACTCACCCCGGCGGAAATCACGTGGCTGCCGGCGCTCTTCTTCGTGGTCTTCGGGTTGCCCGCCCGTTTGATGATCGGCTGGGCAATGGGCCGCGCCGAGCAACGCGAGCCGTCCTCCAATTTCCTGCTCCGCTGGTTCTCCAGATTAACGGCCTTGGCCTTGGCCTTGCCGTTCATTTTCAGCTACGTGGTCATCCTGTTTTTCTCGCAGTACATTTCCTGGAATGGCACCCTCAGCCTCCTCGAACAACACGCCTTCCTCGTCCCCAGCCCATTTTAACTTTGGAGTTGGTTCTTGGGCATTGGTCATTTTGCCCGCTTGCGGTAAACTGCCCGCATGCGACAGCTTTTCATTTTCCTCTTCACCGCGGGCATCGCCACAGCCGCCTCGGCGGACAAGGTGTTCGTGGGGTTCACCGCCGCCAATGCTGGAAAGACGGGCTTCACGGGGCGCATCACCATCACCAATCAAACGAGCTGGACGATTTATGATTGGCGGCTGGAATTTGAGTTCGGGCATCCGATTAAGAAAATTTGGAACGGGCGCGTAGCGTCCACAAACGAGAATGGAAAAGGCAATCAAGGCAAACGCATCATGCTGCGGGCTTCGGCAGCGAGTTGGGAGGATGGCGATTTGTCGCCGGGCGAGAAGGCGACGATTGAATTCACCGCCGAAGGCGCGCCGCCCAAGTTGCCCGCGCGCGGGAAGCTCAACGGCACGCCGATTATTTTCAACAAAGCCTCCAATGCGCCACCGCCGCTTGCGCCCCGCGCGGCCAATCGCTGGCCGGCGCAGGTGTTTGCGCCGTACGTGGACACCACGTTGTGGCCGCCCTTTGATTTTGCGGCAGCGACACAAAAGCACGGGATTAAATTTTACACGCTCGCCTTCATTGTGGCCAAGGGGCCGAACGATCCCTCGGCGAGCTGGGGCGGCTATCACTTGGTGAGCAAGCGGTGGTTGTTGCCGGAGATAAACGCCATCCGCGCGGCGGGCGGTGAGGTGCTGGTGTCATTCGGCGGCGCGGCGGGCACGGGCCTCGCGGCGGCGTGCAAAACGCCCGCGCAATTGCAAGCCGCCTACCAAGTGGTTATTGAT
>DQLO01000200.1 GCA_015660155.1 Verrucomicrobiota bacterium | reverse complement strand
TTTCTTTTAATCGCGAGGTGCGGACGATTCTTTCGGAGAATTGTTTACAATGCCACGGGCCGGATGCCGCTGCGCGCAAGGCGAAGCTACGGCTGGATGTGCGCGCGGAGGCGTTGAAGGAACGCAAGGGCGGCGCGTTTGCGATTGTGCCGGGGGATGTGGTGGAGAGTGAATTGGTGTATCGAATTTTCACGGCCGACGCGGATGAACGGATGCCGCCGCCGGAATCGAAGCTGAAATTATCCGCGGCGCAAAAGGCGACGTTGAAGCGATGGGTGGCCGAAGGCGCGGAGTACGAACCGCACTGGGCTTACGTGCGGCCGAAGCGCGCGGCGTTGCCGAAGGTGGTCAACACAAAGTGGAGCCGCAATGAGGTGGACCGCTTCATCCTCGCGGCGTTGGAGCAGCGCGAGTGGAAGCCTTCGGCGGAGGCGGACAAGTACACAATCATCCGCCGTGTGTCGTTGGATCTCACGGGATTGCCGCCCACGCCGGCGGAGGTGAAGGTGTTCATCGCCGACCAGTCGCCCGATGCTTACGGCAAACTCGTCGACCGACTGCTGGCCAAGCCGACTTATGGCGAACATTGGGCGCGGCAGTGGCTGGACCTCGCGCGTTATGCCGACAGCGCGGGCTACGCCGATGACCCGTCCCGCACCATTTGGGCGTATCGCGATTGGGTCATTCGCGCCATCAACCGCAACCAACCTTTCGACCAATTTACTCGTGACCAACTCGCCGGCGATTTGTTGCCCGCGCCCACGCCCGACCAACTCATCGCCACCGCCTTCCATCGCAACACCCAAACCAACAGCGAAGGCGGCACCGACGATGAGGAGTTTCGTAACGTCGCCGTGGTTGACCGCGTGAACACGACGATGGCCACGTGGATGGGCACCACTATGGCTTGCGCGCAATGCCACGATCACAAGTACGATCCGCTCAGCCAAAAGGAATATTTTCAAATGTTCGCCATTTTCAATAATTCGGAGGACAGCGACAAAAAGAATGAAACACCCTTGCTGAATATTTTCACCGAGGCGCAGAAACAGCAAAAAGTGGAACTGGAAAACAAAGTCACCGTGCTGCAAAAGGAACTGGACGCACTCAAGTCCACGGCGGTGGATGGCTTTTCGGCGTGGGAGGCGGCGTTTGAAAAACCGGTGACCCCAAAGTTGCTGCAAACGGAAGTGTTGGCGGGCAAGGGCCTGTCAGCAAAACCGCTGGCACAAAAAATCACGGGCGTGCAAGTGAAGGGTGTGGGCAAGCTCGACGAACGACTGACGCTCAAGCTGCGCTCGAAAGGCAAAAGAAATATCAACGGCCGCTTTGTGCGCGTCACCAATTTGGGCAACAACGTTTATCTGCATCTTGCCGAAGTGCAGGTTTTCAGCAATGGCAACAACATCGCACCGAAGGGAAAAGCCACGCAGAGCAGCACGGCGTTTGCGGGTCCGGCGAAATACGGCAACGACGGCAACACTAACGGAAATTTCGAAAAAAAATCCGTGACGCACACCGCGCAGGAAAATAATCCGTGGTGGGAAGTGGATCTCGGCGCGGAAGTGCCCATCGAGAAGTTGACGCTGTGGAACCGCATCGGCCCCACCTTACCGGAGCGGCTCAAAGCGCATCGCGTGGAGGTGTTCGATGCGAATCACAATGTGATTTGGAAACAAGAATCAAACAAAATCTTTGTGCCGAGCGTGGCGTATGGGCTCGATGGCGCGCGTGTTTTGCCCTTCGTGCGCGTGCCGCATCCGACGGTCGATGGGCTGTTGCGTTTGGCGAAGCCCTTGACGGTTCAAGCGGGCGACACATTGGAATTGGCCATCAAAGATTTCAAAAATGCGAAAGCCACCATCGCGGTGGTGACGGGCGAATTGGCGGCTGTCGAACAAGCACTGCCGAAAGGAGTGTTCGCAGTCTTGCGCGTTCCCACCGCCACGCGCTCGGCGGCCCAAACAAAACTACTCAAGGTTTTTTATTCCGCCAACAATCCCAAGACAAAAGCGAAGGCGACCGAACTCGCGGCGGCCAAGAAAAAACTTGCGGGAATGAAAGCTGCCACCAGCGTGCCGGTGATGCGCGAAATGGCGAAGGGACGCGAAACGCATATTCAAGTGCGCGGGAATTATCAGATAAAAGAAGGGCGCGTGAACGAGGGTTTGCCGGCGGTATTCGCGGTGCCGTTGCCAAATAAAGCGGACAAAAAAATCAATCGGCTCACGCTGTCGAAATGGTTGATGGACGAGCGCAACCCGTTGACCGCCCGCGTGATTGCCAATCGTTATTGGGAATCCATTTTCGGCAACGGCCTCGTGCGCACGAGCGAGGAATTCGGCTCGCAAGGCGAACTGCCCACGCATCCGGAATTGCTCGATTGGTTGGCCACGGAAATGGTGCGGCTCAAGTGGGACACAAAAGCGTTTGTGAAACTGCTCGTCACCAGCGCGGCGTATCGGCAATCCGCGCGCATCACGCCGACGCATCTTGAGAACGACCCCGCCAATCGCTTTTACGCGCGCGGCCCGCGGCTGCGGTTGTCCGCCGAGATGATTCGCGACCAAGCGCTCGCCGTCAGCGGATTGCTCAGCGCGAAAATGTACGGCGCGCCGGTGAAACCGTACCAACCCAATCTCGGAATCAAGGCCGCCTTCGGCAGCGGCATCGACTGGAAAACCAGCGCGGGCGAGGACAAATATCGGCGCGGTTTATACACAAACTGGCGCCGCACAAATCCGTATCCCTCGATGGCCGCTTTCGACGCGCCCAACCGCAACGTGTGCACCGTGCGCCGCGTGCCGACCAACACGCCGTTGCAAGCGCTCGTGACGATGAACGACCCCGTCTACGTCGAAGCCGCGCAAGCGCTCGCCCGACGGATGGTGAAAGAAGGCGGCACCACGCCGCACGAGCGAGTTTCGTTTGGGCTGAACCTTTGCCTGAGCCGCGAGCCCAAGCGCGCGGAGGTTAGTCGCTTGGTCACGCTTTACACCGAGTTGCTCGTTGATTACACCAAAGATCCCGCCGCCGCCAAGCTCATGGCCACCGACCCGCTCGGGCCGTTGCCCGCCGGAATGAAGCCGGAGCAACTCGCGGCATGGACGGTGGTCGGCAATGTGATTTTGAATTTGGACGAAATGTTTATGAAACGATAACTTAAAACCGAACGATGAATCTACAACACGAACAACTGCAACACCGCACTCGGCGGCAATTTTTGGGCGATGCAAGTATGGGGCTGGGCGCGGCGGCGATGGCTTCGTTGTTGGGCGGCGGCACCGCGCGGGCCGACGTGGCGTTTGACCCTTCGCAGCCGTTGCGCGCTCGGCAGCCGCACTTTGCGCCCAAGGCGAAGAGTGTGATTTATCTGCACATGACCGGCTCGCCTCCGGGGTTGGATTTGTTTGATTACAAACCGGAACTGGTGAAGCGCGAGGGCCAGAATTGTCCGGATGAATTTTTGAAGGGCCGGCGGTTTGCCTTCACCTCGGGCGTGCCGAAGCTGATGGGCACGCCGCACAAATTCGCGCAGCACGGCCAAAGCGGCGCGTGGCTGAGTGACGCGCTGCCGGAGCTCGCGAAACAAGCGGACGACATCGCGTTCATCAAATCGATGACGACGGATCAGTTCAATCACGCGCCCGCCGAGCTGTTGCTATACACCGGCAGCCCGCGCGAGGGCCGGCCGAGCATGGGCTCGTGGGTGACGTACGGATTGGGGAGCGAAAACCAAAATCTGCCCGGATTTGTGGCGCTGATTTCCAGCGGCGTGCAGCCCAATGGCGGCAAGAATTCTTTTGGCAACGGATTTTTGCCAAGCGTTTTTCAGGGCGTGCAATGTCGGTCGAAGGGCGACCCCGTCCTGTACGTTTCCAATCCCAAAGGCATGAGCCGCGAGCTGCGCCGCAAGAGCCTTGATGCGCTCAATGATTTGAATCGCATTCAAGCCGCGGAACTCGGCAGCCCCGAAACGCTTACGCGCATCGCGCAGTACGAAATGGCGTTTCGCATGCAGGCGAGCGTGCCGGAGGTGATGGATATTTCCAAGGAGCCCAAGCACATCCTCGACGCTTACGACGCCAAGCCCGGCGCGGGCAGTTTGGCCAACAACATTTTGCTCGCGCGGCGGCTCGTGGAGAAGGGCGTGCGCTTTGTGCACCTCTTCGATTGGGGCTGGGATTTCCACGGCACCGGGGCGCCCACCGGCCTCGGCGATGGACTGCGCAACAAGTGCAAGACGATGGACAAACCCGTGGCCGCACTCATCCGCGACCTCAAGCAACGCGGCTTGCTCGACGAAACGCTCATCGTCTGGGGCGGCGAGTTTGGGCGTACGCCCTTCCGCGAAGGCCGCACCTCGAAAAGCAAAGTGCTCGGGCGCGATCATTATCCGGATGTTTACACGCAATGGATGGCCGGCGGCGGCGTGAAAGGCGGTATCACCCACGGCGCCAGCGACGAGCTCGGCTTCAAGGTCGCCGAAGACAAAGTGCACGTCCACGATCTCCAAGCCACCATTCTCCACCAACTCGGCTTCGACCACGAACGATTGTTCTATCGTTTCCAAGGCCGAAAATATCGGCTGACCGATGTGCACGGGAAAGTAGTGAAGGGTGTTCTCGCTTAATTAAACGCAGAGGACTCTGCGTTTAAAGAGGCTCTTCCGCAAACCAAACCGCGCCATTCTCCTCGATAATCTCCAACGCAAACAAACTCGCCCCCGCGCAGGGGCCGCGTGTGCAGAGGCCGGTGTCGGGTTCGTAGACGGCACCGTGGGTTTGGCAGATGAGTGTTTCCCCCTTGGAATCGAAGAACCGATTGTCGCCGTAATCGAGGGTGAGAGGGATGTGGCGACAGGTGTTTTCGTAGGCGAAGAGTTTTCCCTTGAAGCGGCCGACGAAGCCTTCCTGCGGGCGGTCATCGCGCGTGAAGGAAAACGTGATGGTTTTTCCCTCCGCGATTTCCGTAGTTGCTGCAATCCGTATGCGCGCCACGCGCGGAAGCGTAACGGGAATATTTAGAGGACGGAAGCTCCATCGTGCCGGCAGCACGGGGTGCGGCAGATTTATCTTTTGTCCAGAATACGCCGTGCGACACTCGGCGCATGAGATTCGTTTTTGTTTTTTTGTTGATTGCCGTTTCTGTTTCCGCCGCGCTGAAGGGTTGGCCGAAGGAGATTCGCGAAATCAAATATCTCAGCAAGGCGGACAACACGAAACAGCCCGCGTTGTTTTTCGCGCCGACGGTGCGGGGCGAGCCGCGGCCGTTGTTGGTGGGGCTGCATACTTGGTCGAGCGATTACCGGCAGAACAACTCGCCGTACGGCAAGTGGTGCATTGAGCATAAATGGAATTTCATTCACCCAAACTTTCGCGGGCCCAATCGACGGCCGCAGGCGACGGGCTCGGAATTGGTGGTGGCGGACATTCTCAGCGCGGTGGAGTTTGCCAAGAAAAACGGAGCGGTTGATGAAACGCGAATTTATCTCGTGGGCGCGTCGGGCGGCGGTTACGCGGCGTTGTTGATGGCGGGGCGTGCGCCGGAGGTTTGGGCGGGGGTGTCGGCGTGGGTGCCGATTTTGGACTTGGCCCAATGGCACGCGCACACTTCCAAACGCAAAATGAAATACGCGCGCGAGATTGAGTTATCCATCGGTGGCAAACCAATGGCCGGCTCGGAGGCGGCGGCGGAAGCAATGAAGCGTTCGCCGGTGACGTATCTCGCGCATGCAAAGGGCGTGGCGCTGGACATCAACGCGGGCATCAATGACGGCCACAGCGGCAGCGTGCCGATTAGTCATTCGCTGGACGCGTTTAATTTATTGGCGGCGGCGAAGGATCGTCTTGGCGCGGATTTGATTTCTGAGTTTGTGAAGACGGCGAAGGTGCCGGCGGCTTTGAAAGGGCAAGCGCCGGTGGATGTGGCTTACGGCAAAAAGGCGGTGCTTTTCCGGCGTCAATCGGGCGCGGCGCGGGTGACAATTTTTCAGGGCGGCCACGAAATTATCCCCGCCGCGGCCTTGCATTGGCTGGCGAAACAACAGAGGATTCGCGCCCCAAAAAATGAGTGAAATCAATCTGCTTCCCGAACCGAAATTTGTTCCTGAACTGCACCCGACCTTTCGTCCGGCGGTGCTGGTGAATCGCGCCTTCGAGGCGGCGGCGCGCGACACGGGCGCGGCGGCCGAGCTGGGCATTGCGCTGGAACAGGCGGATGGTTCGGTGTTTCACACTCGCACGGTGCTGTTTCCCGAGGGGCACGCGTTGGCGGAAAATAATTTCCGGCACTTGGAACGGATGGTGAAATTTTTGCTGTGGTCGCGCGGTGGGTGGCGCATCCACTTGACGGGGTCGGCGGCGTTGGCGGAACAATTGCAGCGTTATTATCGGGAGACGGAATTGGGCAAGTTTGATAATGAGGTGATCGGCTTCCGGAATTTTGGCAAGTCGCTGGAGGTGGTGGCGTGCGATGAGTTGCCGGCGGAGAAGGTGGACACCAAGCCGTTGGGGCGTCACCTCGATGGCTGCCGGATTGGCTTTGACCTCGGCGGCAGCGACCGCAAGGCGGCGGCGGTGATTGATGGCGAGGTGGTGTTTAGCGAGGAAATTGAGTGGGATCCCTATTTCGAGCCCGACCCGAATTATCATTACGAGGGCGTGATCGACTCGTTGAAAAAGGCGGCGGCGCATCTGCCGCGCGTGGACGCGATTGGCGGCAGCGCGGCGGGTTGTTATTCGCACAACCGCGTGACTTGGGCGTCGCTGTTTCGCGGCGTGCCGGAGGAGGCGTTTGACCGCCAAGTGCGCGGGATGTTTTTGAAAATCCAGGAGGACTGGGGCGTGCCGCTGGAGGTCATCAACGACGGCGAGGTGACGGCGCTCGCCGGCTCGATGGCGCTCGGCAAAAACGGCGTGCTCGGCATCGCGATGGGCACGAGCCAAGGCGGCGGCTACATCGACATGGACGGACACATCACCACGTGGCTCAGCGAGCTGGCGTTTGCGCCGATTGATTTGCATCCGGAAGCGCCGCCCGATGAATGGAGCGGCGATCTCGGCTGCGGCGCGCAGTATTTTTCGCAACAAGCGGTGGGGCGATTGCTGCCGACCTCGGGCATCGAGTACGACCCGGGCTTGAGTTTGCCCGAGCAACTGAAAATCGTGCAGGCAGCAATGGACGCCGGCGACGCGCGCGCGCTGAAAATTTACGATGCGATTGGGATTTACCTCGGCTACTCGCTGGCGCATTACGCGGAGTTTTATGACTACGAATACGTGCTGCTGCTCGGCCGCGTGACCTCGGGCCCCGGCGGGGAACACATCATCGAGCGCTCGAAGGAAGTGATGGCGGCGGAGTTTCCGGAGTTGTCCGAGCGCATTAAGTTTCACATCCCGGACGAGATGGAGAAGCGCCACGGGCAGGCTATCGCAGCGGCGAGCTTGCCAAAGATTGGCTAGGTAGGACCGCCTCTCCGAGGCGGCCGAGGCGCGCTCGGAGATCGCGCCCTACCTTAGCACTTGCAATCGAGTGACGGGGAGGCATCATCGGCGCGTTCCGAACATTACATCTTATGAAAATTATTCGACTCATTCCGGTTTTACTCATCGCAGCCTTCACCGTTTCGGCGGGGGAACTCAATCATCCGCCCAAGGGCTTCAAGGCGCTTTTTAATGGCAAAAACCTCGACGGCTGGTGGGGGCTCAAGACCGAGGACCCGGCCAAATGGATGGCGCTGGACGAGGCGGCGTTGGCCAAGAAGAAGGCAGCCAGCATTGCCGACATCAACGAGCACTGGGCCATCGACAACGGTGAGCTGGTGAATGACGGGCACGGGATGTATCTCAGCCCCCAGAAAAACGACGGCGACTTTGAGTTGTTGGTTGATTACAAGACCGTGGCCAAGGCCGACAGCGGGATTTATCTGCGCGGCATTCCGCAAGTGCAGATTTGGGACACCACCAAGGCGGGCGGCAAGTGGGGCATCGGCGCGGACAAGGGCTCCGGCGGCCTCTGGAACAATCCGAAGGGCGACTC
>DQLO01000381.1 GCA_015660155.1 Verrucomicrobiota bacterium | reverse complement strand
GCGGGAATGACGCGGGAATTGTTCATCACCAGCACATCACCCGCGCGCAGGAATTGCGGGAGGTCTGTGAATTGGTGGTGAGCGCGCGCTTCTTCGGCCCTCTCTATATATAGCAGTCGCGAACCATCACGGGCGGGAGCGGGTTTTTGGGCAATCAATTCCGGCGGCAGACTGAAGTTGAAATCCGCTGTTTTCAGGGGTTTTGCCTGATTTTCAGTGCTCACGGGCTGGATTGAGCCATTTTTTTGGAAAAAACGCGAGCCTCAGTCAAATGGAGCGAACGAAAAATAACACAAAAAAACTCACAAAAATGTTGACGAATGTGAATAAGTGTCACTAAGGTGTTGCGCTGTGTGGCGAAGTGGGTTAAAGTGCATCACGCAAACGATGTCAGAAGAAACGGTCAACGTGCCTGTGTATTACAATTCGCTCTATCGACATGGAGTGGATGGCAAGCGGCGTGTGCAGGTGCCGGCCAAGTGGCGGCCATCGCGGCCGGACGTGGAGTTCACGTTGATCGTGTGGCCGAAGTCGGCGCACGGCCCGTGCTTGCGGGTTTTGCCGCCGGAACAGATGAGTCATTTGATGACGGATATAAACGCGATGAGCAATGACGATCCAAACAAGGTGGTCCTCAAACGCTTCATCGGTAGCGAGAGCGTGCAAGTGCCTCTGGACAAAGCGGGGCGGATTTGTTTGCCCGAAGAAATGGGCAGGGCCGCCGGCATCAAAAAGGAAGCCGTGCTGGTCGGCTTGTTAGATCGATTTGAAATTTGGAACCCGAACCGTTACAGCGCCGTGCGCGGCGAAGACCAAGTGATGGCCGGCGCGGCCTTCACATTGATGGAGTAACGGCGGGGAAGAATGTTCTGCCATTCGGCAGGCGCCAAGGAGGTGGGTAACGTGGTGACCGGGGCCAAGCGCCCCGGTTGCCGCGGCCCCATTTAAAAAATGAGAACAAACTGGAAAAGCCGATGCAAGCTGGCCTTCGTGCTGGCAGCACTCTGCCTCTCGCCCCTCGCCGCGCGGGCGTTTGTGCTGATTGGCAACGTGGATCCCACCACACCCTCTCAGGGGCGGGGCACCATGGCTCTCTTTAACTTTCCTGATCCAATGGGTCGACCCACTCCGGTGAAGGAGTTTTACCGATGGAATTATCCCGAGCTGACTTATGCTTTTGACAGCACGTTCATCCGCTACTTTGGCCATAATGGCATGGCAGCGGTGAGCAACGCATTTTCAGTGCTAAATGATTTTTTTGAGCCAATGGACTTGGCTTACACAAATGGTGTAAGTTCATTGAACTTAATTACGGAATTCGATCAGCACTTTTCCACTTGGGAATTCAATCCATCAGCCAATATCAATAGCGTAACTGACATAGAGTCCATTACGCTGGGAATGCTGGTGAACCATTTAGGGCTGGGCAATCCGCACCGCTACTGTTTTGTGATCCACGATGTGATCAACTACAACGCGGCTAATGGCACCGGCACATTCCAGGTGACCATGCGTAATTTTGATCCGTATACTTACCAGCCCACCTCGGTTGTTAACGGCGTGACGCATAGTTATTGGTTGTATAATAACAGCCCAGCTAACACTGCGGCGATCACTATCTGGGATGCCGTGGAATACACGGTGGGCAGCGATAACCAGTACGGTGCAATCGCGGCGATTCGAGATGTGATCAACTTTGGCGGAATGGCATGGCCCGCGGTCGCGCCCACTGTGTTTCGTACGCCGGGAGTATTTTTTAGGCCTGATTATTCCGGCAATTTGCCGGGCCCGCCGAACGTGGGCAGCAAAGTGCGGGATCAGCCGCGGCATACATTGACGTTCGATGATGCGGGGGGGCTTAAATATCTTTACCGCACAAATAACGTGGTGTTCGAGGCATTAGATGCCTCTGTGACATTGGTCACCGCCGCAAACATGAACCCGGTGAAAGCTATGGAGACGGGCGCAGTGCCACCAAATTCTCCGTTTCTGACGCCACAACGGCGTGCAATTGTGGGTATTGTAGCCGCTGGATTTGTTCCGGCTAATCCGACGGGTGGTAGCATTCGGCCAAATCCAACAGGTTTGGTGGGAGGTGCTGCGGCAGGAGCGGTGTCAGCAAATGCATTGCGAGGTGGAATCAATAAGATTAAGTTTGTTTATCGGGCGTTTGATTCGCTGATCGGGCAGGATTATTTGCCGCACACAACTGTTTGGACAGATGTGTTCATCACCAACGCCGTTGAAATGGCAGCCATGGTGCATGGGAATCCGCCGTATTTTGCACAGTTGGTTCAGCGGACATCGACCATTCCTGATATCATTTTTATCGCGAATGATTTGGGTGTGGCGGGCAACACCATTCCAGTGATCTCTCTCCCGACAACTGCCGGGTGGTCAACCTTGACAGCGCCCAATACTCAACAAGGTAACGTGGCGCTAATGCAAGGGCCGGGAACGATCCTGCGTCCGGCAGCAGCGCAATCGATCCAATACATTTACACAACACGCGCGCCGTTCCATCAAATCGTATGGACCGGTGAGCCGGGGATTGAGGGGAATTTTGTGACACAATTTCAGTGGGGGTGGGTCACAAACACGGGCCCCGAAGATTACATAATATTCCCTGAATCAGACATCACTCAGATGGAGGCGGTCACCGCGCCTTCAGGAACTGTGGCGTCAATCGCGCACATTGATATATTGTCCGGAGTTACAGGTGAAATTC
>DQLO01000317.1 GCA_015660155.1 Verrucomicrobiota bacterium | reverse complement strand
TGTATCTTCTCGGCGGAGGGTGTTTAGCTTGGCGAGCGAATCGAGAAGTTGGCGGCGGCCTTGCGGGGTGTCGCCAGTGGGGTCTTTCAAATAAAGAACGGGGTTGCTGCCGGAACGGAATTTGACGCCCTGATGGTTGCTGGGCAAAAAACCGCTGCCCCACAAGCGCGCGTAAAGGGGTTGGGCCTGCGGATCGGTGCATTTGCTGTGGAGCACCACGAATGCCGGGAGATCTTTGCTGGCACTGCCGAGGCCGTAGCTCGCCCACGCGCCGAGGCTGGGGCGGCCTGGTTGTTGGTGGCCGGTTTGGAAAAATGTGATGGCGGGGTCGTGGTTGATGGCCTCGGTGTGCATGGAGCGAATGAGGCACATATCGTCGGCGATTTTATGATGCCACGGGAGAACGTCGCTGATTTGTGTGCCACTCTGGCCGTGGGCGCGGAAGGGGGAGAAGGACTTTGCGGCGGGGAAAGTTTTTTGGCCGGAAGTCATGCCGGTGAGGCGTTGGCCTTTGCGGATGGAGTCGGGCAGGTTTTGGCCGTTGAGTTTTTCCAGCGAGGGCTTCGGGTCAAAGAGGTCGACCTGCGACGGCGCGCCGCTTTGGTACATGTAAATGACGCGTTTGGCTTTGGGTGCAAAATGTGGCACGTCCGGCAGTCCGGACATAAGAACAGGCAGGGCTGGCTTAGCGAATAGGTCTTCGTTGAGCAGTGAAGCGAGCGCGGCGGTGCCGATGCTGGTGGCGGAGCGGCTGAAGAAATGGCGGCGGGTTACATTCATGGTTAGTTTTTCGTAATCGTCTCACTCAAATTCATCATCGCCCTCGCCACGGTGGTCCAAGCGGCGTGTTCGATCGGTTTGAGGGTTCCGGGTGTTTTGGATTCGCCAATGGCCAAGAGGGTTTCGGCAGCTTTGGGGTTCTTTTTGTAAAAGACCAAACGCTCGGCGTAGAGTCGTTGGAGGATGTCTTGCTCGCGAGCGTTGGGTTGGCGCGCAGTGATGATGCGGAAGCCGTGGGCGATGCGGGCGGCGGGTTGTTGAGCGGCGGTCATCATTTGGGCGGCGAGTTGGCGGGCGGCCTCTACGAATTGAGGATCATGCAGTAGCACGAAGGCTTGGAGCGGCGTGTTGGTACGGGAGCGGCGTACGAGGCAGAATTCGCGCTCTGGGGCATCGAAGGTGGCCATGGATGGCGGCGGCACGGTGCGTTTCCAATAGGTGTAAAGACTGCGGCGATAGAGCGCTTCGCCAGTGGCGTGGCCGTGCGGGTAAGGCTTTGAAAGTCCTGGGCGATTGTTCAGCTCCAGCCAGAGGCCTTTGGGGTGGTAGGGGTAAACGCTGGGGCCGCCAATTTTGTCGAGCAATAGTCCGCTCACGGCGATTGCGTTGTCGCGGATAACCTCCGCATCAAGCCGATGGCGTGGGCCGCGTGCGAGCAGGCGATTGGCGGGGTCGCGCGCGAGCAATTCGGTGGAGGCGCGGGAGTCCTGCCGGTACGTGGCGCTGGTGACGATGAGTTTAATCAGCTCTTTTTGATCCCATCCCTCTTTCACAAATTGAACGGCCAACCAATCGAGCAATTCCGGATGGCTCGGCCAATCGCCTTGCGTGCCAAATTCCTCGGTGCTTTTTACAAGACCCTCGCCGAAGAGGCGTTGCCAATCGCGGTTCATCGCCACGCGCGCGGTGAGCGGGTGGCGGCCATTCACGAGCCATCGCGCGAGGCCGAGGCGGTTGCGCGGTGCATCCTTGGCCATCGCGCCGAGCGCGGTGGGTGTGCCGGCGAAAACTTCCTCTCGCCGTTGGTCGTATTGGCCGCGTTCGAGCACAAACGTTTTGCGCGGCGCGGCCATGTCCTGCATCACCATTGTGCTGGAGCCCTGGGATTTTTGGGCGTTAATTTTCGTGTGAAGGGATTGGATTTGTTGGTGTAAAAGTTTCGCGGCTTTTGGTGCCGATTCGGTTGTCAAAAATTGAGTGCGTAACCGGCGTTGTTGTTGAGGGGTGCGCTTGTCAGTCGGCAAGGATGCGAGTTGAGCAATGCTTTCGCCGGTGGTGAGTTGAGGGTTCGCTTCTGATGAGAGTGCCAATCGAAAACGTCCAATACCGTGAATTATGTTAGGGAAATTAAAGTGGAGTTTTAAGACGATGTCGGTGCCGTCCTTGAATCCGAAGGGCTTGTCGGCCACGAACATTGCAACACGATTTTCTTTTTTGATCGGGCCATTGACCGCCCAACCGGTGCTGAGTTTATTGTCAATAGCAGCGGTGATGTTGTAATTATTTTGAGAATAATCCGCGATTGCGCGCGTGAATCGGATACGTTCGGGTTTGTCACCTTTGGCGGTCGGCACTATTTCCACCTCAAATTCGCTCAACACAAAATTGGAATTAAACGCGCGGCCAGCACCTCCAAGGGGCAGTGAAGGGTGTGTCAGGCATTCCAATCGAATGGCGGTTATTCGAGTTTGTTTGGTTTGCAGGCTGATTTGGTAAATTTCATTTACCGGTGAATTACCGCCAACCAATGTTGATCCATCAGGCAGAAGATTAAAGGTGGTGCCTTTGCCTCCGGTTGTTTGGCTTGGTTTGTGGGTGACCCACATTGGCGTGGGGAGTTTGTCGGAAAATGATTTTTCCCAGCGCACTTGGGCAATGGCGATGGTCTTTTCGAGGTTTGCCTGTTTTTGCTCCGCGGCGGCCAGTTCTTTGGCGAATTGGTCAAGGCTGGTGGGAGGGACTTTTACGTTGGGTGTGAAACCGCTCATGCCGCGTTCGGGAACTTGATTGAAAAAAGCAGTGAATTGATAAAACTCTTTTTGCGAAATCGGGTCGAACTTGTGGTCGTGGCAGCGGGCGCAAAGGAAGCTCATCCCGAGCCACACTTGGGCGGAAGTGGTGACGCGGTCGATGACGTATTCGGTGCGGTATTCTTCGTCGATGATGCCGCCCTCGATGGTGATGGGATGGTTGCGATTGAAACCGGTGGCGATGCGTTGCTGCAACGTGGCGTCGGGCAGTAAATCGCCGGCGAGTTGTTCGATGGTGAATTGGTCGAAAGGGAGGTTGCGGTTGTAGGCGTTGATGACCCAATCGCGCCACGGCCACATATCGCGGTGGGTGTCGTATTGGTAACCGTTGGTGTCGGCGTAGCGGGCGGCATCGAGCCAGTAACGGGCCATGTGCTCGCCATAACGCGGCGAGGCGAGTAGGCGGTCGACGACTTTCTCAAATGCTTTTGGTGATTTGTCGGCGAGGAAGGCGTTAAGTTGCGCCAACGTAGGCGGCAGTCCGATGAGGTCAAGCGAAACGCGCCGGAGCAGTGTGGCTTTGTCCGCCTCGGGCGAGGGCTTGAGCCCCTCGGCTTCCAAGCGCGCGAGGATGAAATGGTCGACGCCATTGCGCGGCCAAGTTTTCAATTTCACTTTCGGCAATGGCGCGGCCTTCGGCGGGATGAACGACCAATGCCGCTCGTACTTGCCTCCTTCTTTCACCCATTGCTTGAGTGTCTCAATTTGCTTGAGCGTGAGCTTGCGATGCGAATCGGTGGGCGGCATTTTTTCATCCGCGTCATCGGTGGTGATGCGATAGATGAGTTCGCTTTCGGTGAGGTCGCCCGGCACGATGGCGCGCGCGCCGCCTTTGAGTTCCGCGCGCGAATCCGCCTCGCGATCCAGCCGCAATTTCGCCTTGCGCGCGGCGCTGTCGGGGCCGTGGCATTGGTAGCAGTTATTAGAAAGAATGGGCCGGATGTCGCGATTGAAACTCAACGGCGCGGCGGTGACCGCAGCTGTTGCAACGGTTAAGGCAATGAAAATGATGGGCGTTAAGCGCATTGGACTTAGGGTAAGTTTTATGGGCTGGATTTTCAAGCGTTCCCGCTTTCTTTACATTCGCCGCGTTGGCTGTTACATAACGGGCCGTGGAGGGTTCGAATTATCAGCTTTGGAGACGCTTGGCGAGTGGGAAAAAATTGTTTCTCATCGCGGGGCCGTGTGTAATTGAGAGTGAAGCGCTGTGCCTCAAAGTGGCGCGGGCGATGCGCGACACCTGTAAACGGCTGGGCATCACGTACATTTTCAAGGCGAGCTTTGATAAGGCCAACCGCACTTCGGGAAAAACCAAGCGCGGGCCGGGGATTGAGGAGGGATTGGCGGTGCTGGCGAAGGTGCGAAAAAAAGTCGGTGTGCCGGTGTTGACGGATGTGCACACCGAGGCGCAAGCGGTGGCGGCGGCGGTGGTGGTGGATGCGATTCAGATTCCGGCGTTTCTGTGTCGACAAACGGATTTGATAGAAGCGGCGGCGCGCACCGGCGTGATTGTGAATTTGAAGAAAGGCCAGTTTCTGTCGCCACAGGAAATGGAACAAGTCGTAAAAAAAGCCACGGCGGCGGGCGGTAAAAAATTATTGGTCACCGATCGCGGCACCACGTTTGGCTACAACAATCTGGTGGCCGATATGCGGTCAATGCCCATTATGAAAGAGTTCGGTTTTCCGGTGGTGTTCGACGCCACGCATTCCGTGCAAATGCCCGGCGGCGGCGGCGACAAATCCGGCGGCAACAGCGAATTTGCACCCGTGCTCGCGCGGGCTGCGGTGGCGGCCGGGGCGGATGGGTTATTCATTGAAACGCATCCCGATCCCAAGAAGGCGTGGAGTGACGGGCCCAATATGGTTCCGCTGCGCGATATGCCGAAGGTGTTGAAACAATTATTGAAAGTTTACAAGGCAGTGCGATGAGCGTCTCGAAAAAAAAGGCAACAACAGCGATGTTCAAGCGCGTGAAGATTTTCCTCACGGACGTTGACGGCGTGCTCACGAATGCCACGGTGATTCTCAACGGCAAGACGGAGTTTAAGCAATTCAATATTCAGGACGGGATGGGAATGCGTTTGCTGCAGCACGTTGGGATTCCGGTGGGTTGGGTTTCCAATCGCAAATCCACCGCCACCACGGCGCGGGCGAGGGAGTTGAAGGTGGATTATCTTTGGCAGAAGTCGTTGCCCAAAGTGGCGGCGGTGGAGGCAATTTTGAAAAAGGCGAAGCTGACCTGGGCGGATGCTTGTTTTATGAGCGACGACATTAACGATCTCGCGGTGCTCGACCGTGTGGGTTTACCCATCGCGGTGGGCAACGCGATGCCGGACGTGAAGCGCGCGGCAAAATACGTGACCACCTCCAGCGGCGGCCAAGGCGCGGTGCGCGAGGTGTGCGATAAAATTTTGCGCGCGCAAGGATTTATGCCGGCGATTCTCCAGCGGCTCAGACATCCGGAGGGTTATCGTGATCAATAAATTTTTCATTGCCGCGGGATTGGCGTTGTTGGGGGTTTGTGTATTGGTAAGTTGTGATGATGGGCCAGGGCAGTCGGAGGCGAAGGGGGCGGACGAGGAATTTTCCGCCCCGAGCCAAGCGGGACAAAAGCGAATCAAATACCCCGAATACGACCGCGTGACGGGTCGGATGAAGTCTTTGCTCACCGGCGAAACCGCAGTGCAGGTGGAAGGCGGGATGATGCTCATCACTGGAATGCGGCTGGAAACCTACGAATATAACGGCGCGGCGCGAAAAGTGGACTTGATTATCGAAGCGCCAGAGTGTTTATTTAGCTTCCGCACCCACGTTGCCTCCTCGGACGGGCCGATGACCCTCCGTCGGGCGGATGGCGATGCGTCCCTGAGTGGGCGCGGATTTGAATGGCGCCAACGGGAATCGACCTTGACGATTTCCAATAATGTGCGGACAGTGACGAGGAAAGGGTTTTCGATAAATGAATAATGTAAAATTAATAACCGGCTGCAGCTTTGCGTTGGCAATGCTCGCAGTCGCGGCTGAAGCGCCGGTGAACCCAAAGGCAAACCCAGCGGGCCAAGTGAAGGTTGTGCAAGAGGGGATGAAAAGCACTTCCGATTCCTTTAATTACAATCTCAAGAAACGATTGGCAATTTACGAGGGGAATGTTCGAGTGATTGACAGCACTCTGGATTTAAGTTGCGATAAGTTGACGGTGGTTTTTATGGACAAAGCGGATAAGCCCACGCCCAAGGCGGCGAAAAAGCCACCGCTGAAGGAGGGCGCGAAAGTGCTACCCGGTCCAATGGTGGGAATGGGGGGGAATGTGAAGATGCTAATTGCCGAGGGCAATGTGGTGATCATCAATCTGGAGAATAAAAGCCGCGCCATTGGTGATAAAGCGATTTACACCCAGCTTACTGAGCAAGTGGTGTTGACCTCGAAACCGAGCAATCCTCTGCCGAAAATCATCGACGAAAAAGGAGGGGAGCTTTCCGCGCCGGTGATTATTTATGATCGGTTGACGGGAAATCTGGGGGCGAAGCAAACCGAAGAAGCAAACCCAGGCGGCTCCGCTCCCGTTAAGCCGTCCCCCAAAGAGATTGCTCCCGAGCCGCCGGTGCGTCGATTGGGTCCGCCCAAAAAATGAGTTTGCTGGAAACGGAAAATCTGGCCAAAGAATACGGCCAGCGGCGGGTGGTGGATGGCGTTTCCATCAACGTGCAGGCCGGTGAAATCGTCGGGCTGCTCGGTCCCAATGGCGCAGGAAAAACCACGACGTTTAATATGGTGGTGGGCCTCGTGCGGCCCGATGAGGGCGGCGTGTTGTTTTTGGGGGATGAAATTTCCCATTTGCCGATGCACTTACGCGCGCGCGCTGGCATTGGTTATCTCA
>DQLO01000325.1 GCA_015660155.1 Verrucomicrobiota bacterium | reverse complement strand
TGGTTGAAACACCACGCGCCATCGATTGGCTACGGGCCAGTGCTGGCCGCTGAAGCGCAGGCGGGCAGCGGTTTTGTCGGGCAACATCACTTTGAGGTTGGCATCGCGCACGGTGTTCACGGGTTGGCCATCCTTGGGAATTGCCCGGGAAATATCGAGGAAGAGCTCGGCATTCATCGGTGCCTTGGGCCAATCGAAATCGCGCGCTTCGGCAAGCAGTCCTCTGGCGTGGATGAGGCCGCGCCAGGTGCCGCCGCCTTGGCCGTCGAGTTTCACCTCGGTTTTGCCGGGCCACTTGAGTTTGCCGCCGGTCCATTTAATGGCACCGTTGCGCCCGTCCAACCACGGCGCAAGCAGGCGATGATCCAGCTCGGCACCTTCGAGCGTGAAACTCGCCGCGCCGCTTTGCGGATGCCAGCCGCCGGTGATTTGCAGCTCGCCATCAAGCACATCGTCACGCGGAAATTCCACACGGAATCCGACCACCGAAACCGGCCAACGCGCCGCGCGCCCTTTGTCCATCGTGATTTTCCCGCTGGCGGTGAAGGTCACCGGCACGGGCCAATTGGGTTGGCGGGCGTCGGTGAAGGTTGCCTTGCCGTTCACTTGACTTTGTTGGCCGGGAATGTGATTCACCGAAACCGTGGCGGCGAGTACGCCGTTCGTGAATTGCGTGAGGCCGGTTTGAGCGGCGAACTGGCCGAGCTTGAAATTTTTCAACACGACTTCCGATAGATCAAGCGCGCCCGAACGCAAATCCCATTTGCCCTTGGCGATGAGATACGGGGCAATTTCACGACCGCGCAAGGAGACGCGCGCGCCGAGGCCGGTGATGGCCAGGCGATGGCCTTTTTCGAGGCGCAGATCGACATTCGCGTGCGTGAAAAGATTGGTGATCCCGAGTTGCCCTTTTGTTAAATTGAATTGGGTCAATCGCAACTGGCCCTTTGCCGACTGGAATTGCGGCGCGCGCAGGCCCGCCGTCATGGTGCCGTTGAAATCCAGCGTGCCGCTCAATGTTTCGGGTGCCTTGCGAAACCACGGGCGTATTTGGGCCAAGTCTGCCAACACCGCGGTGCGCCCGCTTACGGTGCGTTCCTGCAAATCACATTTCATATCGCCGCCGGTGGCGGTGAGTACGGGGGCGTTGGTGTGGCCGATTCGCAATGAATATTTTGCCAGCGTCAACTGGCGAAAGTTTTGCAGTACCCCGTCCGCGCGCAAGCTGGCGGGCAGAGCGCGAGGAGCCGCTTTCTCCAACCGCAAGCCAACGCCTTCGGCCGCAAGCGCAAAGCCGATGCGTCGGCCGGCTTCCTGAAAATGAATCCTGAACCCGGCGGACACATGACCCGCCACGGCGTGTTCCCCCAGCCACGGACGCCAGTCGGCGAGGTTGATGTCTTTCGCGGTGAGGGTAAAAAACGATTCGCCCACGGGCGCGCCGCGCTGGCCCCAGTCAAACTGCATCGGCTGATCCAGCTCACCGGCGAGCAGGGGACGGCCTTCGTGAGTCGCGTTTACCTTCAGCGTATCGAGCCGCGCGGTGCGAGCGGGGGTATCGATGGCGAAAGCATATTCGGCCGTTCCGATTTCCAACGGCGGCGTGGTGGCCCCGCCGGAGCTAAGGTGAAAAGGCGCCGCCCGCAGTGTGCCGCGCACTTCCAGCGTTTTGCCAAAAGCCGCCACGCGCACGCGGTTGGTGGAATGCAGCACGGTGGAATGGAAATTAAGCCCCACCGGCCGGCCGAGGAAATTCAGTACGCGTTGATCCACCCGATGCAGCGCCACGGTGAGGTTCGCCCCGCCCGCGCCGGGCTGCAAAGTGCCGCTCGCCTCCAGCTTGCCCAACGCGTCGACCGAGTGCGTGAAGCGCAGGACGAAGCGCCGCAGTTCATCCGCGGTCGCCTCGGCGTCCAATTCCGCTTTCAGCCCCGAGGCAAAGGCAAACTGTCCCGCGCCCGTGCCCACCTGCAAATGCCCCTTGCTTTCCACCCGCGAGGGCAGCAGGCGGTCATCGAGTTGGTGGCTGAACCGCAGGCGAAAATTGCCTTCCAAACTGTGAGCGGCTTCTTGCAGCGGTTTCAGCGAATAACCCGCGCGGCCTTCCACGGTGATTTCGCCGGACAGTCCGGCGGCAATTTCGCTCGCGGAAAGAGTGAGGCCGGATAAGTGGACGATCTCCGTGGTGCCGCTTTGATGATCGCGCCGATACTCCACGCGCGCGTCTTGGATTAAAATTTTCCCAATGCGAATGGGCTCGCCCTCGCTGTCCGGCTTGGGGCGCGCGAGCAACGGGCCGTAGTTGGGATTGCCGTTGCGGTCGATGTGGAGAAACAGCTCCGGTTTGTCGCACGCAATTTCTCCAAACTTCATCCGACCCGCGAGCAGATCGCGCCATTGATAATTCACCTCCACGCGCGCCGCCTTAAATAATGACCGCTCGCCGGTGGCGTGGAGAGTGACGCCTTCGAGCCGCAGTTGGCTGCCGGGCGACCACTCGGCGTTTTCAAAATTCACCGTGGCGTTGAGCGCGTGGTTCACCTTGGGCAGCAGCACCGCGCGCAGGAACCAATTGCTGGTC
>DQLO01000379.1 GCA_015660155.1 Verrucomicrobiota bacterium | reverse complement strand
TCGTGCATCAAAATGAGCCGGTGGCCAACAAACAATATTTCCCGCAATGCGGTTTCAAAAAAGCGACGGGATTGGATTGCCCCGGCTGCGGCGGCTTGCGCGCCACGCACGCGCTGACGCATGGTCAATTCCGCGCCGCGTTTCAGTTTCATCCGGGCTACATTCTTTCGCTGCCGATTGTTGGGTTTCTCCTTTTCCTGTGGCTGCGTGAATGGCGCCGGCACGGCGAAATGCCCGTGCCCCTCGCCCAAGCCGAATGCAATCAACCGCTGGTTTGGATTGCGGTAATTTTTATTGCGCTCGGCGTGGTGCGGAATATTCCGGTAAAACCTTTCAATTGGCTCGCCTCGCCGCCGGTGGTGGAACCGGCTTCGGAGAAATAGGCGAGCGTGGTTTTGCCTCGCGGATTGGTTGGTTTCCTGTTAGTTTCAAAGCGCACTTTGAGCACCTCAACGCGCCGTCAACCGAAAGTAAAAATGTATCATATCGTTGGATCAGACAACCAACCCCGCGGACCGATCGATGCGGCCACGCTCAATCAATGGATTGCCGAAGGCCGCGCCAACGGCCAAACGATGACGTGCGTGGAAGGTTCACAGGAATGGAAACCACTGGCCTATTTCTCGGAATTTGCCCCCGCTCTCACCGGCTTGGCTTCGCCACCCCCTTCGGGCTATCCCGGTGCCGCGCCGCCGCACTTGGGCCAAGGATCGGGCGAAGGTGACGCCACGGGCGGCTTAATCCCCTATAAAAATAAACAAGCCTTGATCGGCTACTACATGGCGTTCGCCGGCGGGTTGATTATGTTCATTCCAGTCCTCGGAATATTTTTTTCCATTGGCACTCTGATAATGGGTATTAAGGGATTGAAAAATGTGAAGGAAAATCCGGTCGTCAGAGGCACCGCGCATGCCTGGATTGCGGTCATCGGCGGTGGGTTGGAAATCATCTTTAGCATTGTTTTTACTATATTTGTAGTCATAGGAATAATTGATTCTCAATAGAATTTATGCGGCCCACTTACGAAATCATCGGTGCGGATAATCGGGCGCACGGGCCGGAGGATGCGGCGGCGGTGTGCCGTTGGATTCGCGAAGGCCGCGCGAGCCATCGCACCATGGCGCGCCGCACGGGCGAGGAGGCATGGCGGCCGTTGGCGTTGTTCCCGGAATGGACGGGGCCGCTGCGTGGCCAACCGTTGCCGCCGGGGCAGCCACCGCGCGCGCATAGTCTGGCGATCGGCAGCATGGTGCTGGGCATTGTGGCGCTGGTGTTTTTTCCGCTGGGCCTGGTGCTGGGCGTGCCGGCGGTGATTTGTGGGCACTTGGCGTGGGGCGCCATTGGCGCGGAACCGGAACTCGCGGGCGGCAAAGGGCTGGTCGTGGCGGGGTTGATCACGGGCTATTGCGGAATCGTAGTGGGCGCGCTTTCGCTCTTGGGTTTTGTGGTGATGGCGGTTTCTATTTATCTGGGTTTTCGATAAAAAAGATGAACGACGAACCCGAGGAATCCAAACTGCCGCCCATCCCGGAGGACATCGCCGAGGCATCCAAAGTAGCCGGGCGCGAGTACACGATCATCGGTGGTGACGGCGCGGAGTACGGGCCGCGCTCGATGGAGGAGATGCAGCGCTGGATCGAAACCGGCCGCGCCGATGCCAAAACGCTTGCGCGCACGAGTGCGGCGGAAGATTGGCAACGGCTGGATCAATTCCCCGAATTGGCCGAGTGCCTTGCCCAATCCGGCCCACCCATAAAGGCACCCGCGCGGCCCGGCAAATTTCAAGCGGTGGCGGTGATGACGCTGGTGGGCGGGATTGTTTCTCTCCTCTGGACGCTGCTCGTGGCGTGGGCCGGGCTGGCCTCGTTTTTATTTGTGTGCTGTTTCATTCCGAGCGGCTTGTACTCGTTCATCGCGGGCATTCTCATCACCGTGCAGGGCGCGCGCTTGCTCGGGCAAAACGCCGGACACATCCTGCCGCGCACGGCGAGCTCGGCCACGTTGCTGATTGTTTGCATCCTCGCGTTCAATCCCATTTGCCTCGTGCTGGGCATCATCAATCACTGGCTGCTCAACGACGAGGCCGTGCGCAAATACGTGGCGGCGCATTCGGGCAAGTGATTTTTTGAACCGCCGAGGCGCAACGACGCCAAGGTTTTTTATATTGGTTTTCTTGGCGTCTTTGCGCCTTGGCGGTTCAATTATATTCGCGACGCTTCCCCCTCAACCGGCTAGGTTCCGCCCATGTATTTCCTCATCGGCGGCGACGGCAAGGAGTATGGGCCCAAGGCGGCGGCGGAAGTGCGGGAATGGATCGCCGAGGGTCGGCTCAACGCGCAATCGCAAATCAAGCCCCAAGACGAAACGGCATGGGTACTGCTGGGCAGCCTCTTGGAATTTGCTGCGGATCTGAACCCGCAAGCCGCCGCGCCGCTTCCGCCTATCTCACCCATCCCGCCGATGCCCACCGGTGTGCCTGCACCACCCGTTTACGCCGCCGTGCCCCAGCAACCGGCCACCAACCCGATGGCCATCACCGGAATGATTTGCGGCATCCTTTCGCTGCCGATGTTGTGTTGTTGCTATGGATTGCCCTTCAATATTTTGGGCATCGTTTTTTC
>DQLO01000385.1 GCA_015660155.1 Verrucomicrobiota bacterium | reverse complement strand
TATCAAAAGTAATTATGCCGGCGACCATTATCAATTGCAGGTGAGTTCCAGTTATTTTTATTTGTACCGACGCACCAAGACCGGCAATCAGGTGCGAATGGGCCGGGCGGAATTGCGGGAGCAAATGAGCGGCAAAACACGGGTGCGTGTAGCCTTATTGATTGACCGGTTGAAACGTGAAATCACGTTGGTTCTCGATGGAAAGGTGATTCAAACTTACCATGACAGCAACAAGGATCCGTTGCCCGTTTCGCGTGGGTTGTCATTCCAATCCAACAACTCTTACCCCTTGCGCATCAGCAAAATAACCGTGTCTCAATGGAGCGGCAAACTGCCCGGCAATGAAGTGGAATCAGATGGCAGCGAGGACTTTATTTTTTTCAAAAACAAGGACCACATCAAAGGCAAAATCAAAACCATCAAAGACGGCAAAGTGATAGTGAACAATGCATCTTTTGGAGAAGTGCCCGTGCCCCTATCCAAGGTGGCCCGCTTGCAGTTGGCCAATCCGGTAAAAGCGGGAAAACGTAAAGCCGGTGCATCGCAGGCAATTTTGGTGCGCGGCGGAAAAATTTCCGGCCAGTTTGAAAAATGGACTGCCGACAAAGTGCGGCTGGTGCATCCTTATCTGGGCGCAGTGGAATTTCATCCGGCAGTGTTTGAATCGCTCGAAATGAATCGCGACCAGCCACGGCCACAAAAACATCAAGGGTTCTTTTCAAAATGAAGATGCGAATGCTAATTGTTCCCCTCACGCTATCCCTGATTGCCGGGCCAGCTTTGGCTGAAATTGTAATCAAACCCGTCCGCAGCGGGAACTCAAACACCAATCGCCCCGGCATCGTGGTGCCCGGCCCGGCAGACTCCGGCTTTCGCGGAACGCGCCAAAAACCCCAGGTGCTTGAACTGTTAAACGGCGACCACCTCCAAGGCACCTTTGTGGATTTCCACTTGGACACCGGGGCTACTTGGCGTCATCCAGCGTCAAAAAATGATTTTAAATTCGACGCCGCCAGCATCTCAACCATCCATCTGCATCCGCGCGGCGCGCTGAATTTACCGGCCGGACAAAATTGCACCGTGAAATTTCGCACCGGTGATCAGTTGATGGGGCAACTGGTGGAGATCAATAAAACCCATGTGATCCTCAGTGCGTGGTACAGCAGCAACAGCCTGCGCATCCCGCGTGAAAAAATACTTTCCATCCACCCCGGATCACGCAGTGGCGGCGCAATATTTGAAGGCCCCACCGGCCTTCAGGGATGGACTCAATCAGGTAAAAAAATAGGAGCCCAAAACATGCGGCTCAATGGAGCCAACATTCAAATTAGAGGCGGGTTCGGCCGTGTCGGCGCAGCTGCAGGATGGCAATACTCCAACAACTCATTTATCTCTCATGCCTCCGGTTCGCAAATTGGGCGCAAGTTTGAAAAACTTCCAGACTCCGTGAGCGTGGAATTTGACCTCTCATGGGCCTCCTCGCCCAGCCTTGTGATCTACCTCTTTTCCGATCAGCTACAAGCCCAAAAGGGCAATGCCTACATCGTGCAAATCAACAATTCAGCCAGTTGCATGATGATGAAAGCCCCAAGCAGTCAACAAACCAGCCTCGGCAACCAAAGCATGAGCACCTTGCTCCGAGGCAAAACCAAAGCGCATTTCGTCATCTCGGCAGATCGTAAGGGCAAAACAATCATGCTGACTATGGACGGCAAGATGGTAAGAAAATGGACCCACACCTCCGCGCCTTTGGGAGGCAAAGGCAAAGGCATTATGTTCGTCAGCCATAACACCAGCATGATGCGCATTAGCAAAATGCGCGTTACCCAATGGGATGGACAGGTTCCCAAGGGGAATGCGTTTGCAAATGCGGGTGACGAATTGCTGGACGTCATTGGCACCTCCACCGGAAAAGCCAAAGGCAAGCTAAAGGGATTGCGCGGAGGCAAAGTGAATTTCGATGCCACCGAGAATCTGGGTTTGGTATTAAACGTATCCCTTGAAAAAATTAATTTCATCAGCTTTGCCGGTGCCAAGCTTGAAAAACGCAAACTGGAAATCGGCGATGTGCGAGCGACCTTTTCCACCGGCGGAGAATTTATTTTCCGGCTGGATCACTGGACTGCTGACCGAGTCACCGGCATGAGCCCATCCATCGGTCGCGTTGATTTTGACCCCGCAGTGTTTTCCTCCCTGCAGCTCAACCTCAACAAAAAGCGCGGCGAGGACTACTAACCTTCGGTGAACATCGCGGGGACAACTCCGCATAACTGCCTCTTGTTTCCACTACTGCCCGGGTGTTTCATGCCCGCGATGACCACTTCCTCCACCAGCACTGTCGCGACTGCAACCCGCCGCCGCTCCATCGCCCGCCTCAGCAGCGATGAATTTGATGTCCTCCAAAAACTCGGCGAAGACCGTGTGACGCTTAACCTCGACATTACCCTTAAGCCCGTCACCTGGATCGCCCTCCAAAAATACGCCCTCAAGCACGAGTGTGCCCTCGCCGAGTCCGTCGAAAACGGCCTCGAAGAATCCGCCGAAGTAGCCGAAAACCTACACCTCCGTTTGGGCGGCGAATAATTCAATTCACCCGCGAAGGCGAGTCCCCAACACCCAATCCCACAGTGGCGTGGACACGCCGAAGTTTCCCGCGTGCCCATGCGCGTGATGCGTCAGGTGATGTCGCCGTAAATATTTCCCGAAACGCGATTGCGGCTCCCGTTGGTGCATCGCGTAATGAACATATTCATACGCCAAATAACCCGCCAAGAAAAATCCCACAAACACCGCCAATGCCCACTCCGGCACCAGCCAATAAAACAGCCCCAGAAACGGCAGTAAAATAAACGCTGCATTCACTGGCGGCACCAGCGTGTGGATCGGTTCATCCTGCGCATCGTGATGCACCCCGTGCGCGAACTGCGCCCAGCGGCTCAACCGCTCCAG
>DQLO01000372.1 GCA_015660155.1 Verrucomicrobiota bacterium | reverse complement strand
GTGGCTGGATATTTTGCGCCGCCGAGATCCACGCACGTGGCCATCAAATCAATGAGATGCCCCGGCTGGTTTTCAAGTTTGCCGTGGCGGCTTTTGGAAATCCCCTTCGGCCAATGGGCGATGAGCGGCGAGCTGATGCCGCCTTCGTGCACGTAATGTTTGTACTCGCGGAAAGGCGTGTTGCTCGCGTTCGCCCACGCGAGGCCGTAGCCGTGGTACGTGTCCGGCCCGCCGGTCATCACGCCGGTGCCTTGCCGCATCACGCGGCCATCGCGAGTGCGTTTGGGAATCATGCTCGTCTGCAATTCGCCGCGGCCCATCGGCTTGAGCACGTTCGGATTTTTGTCCTTAAACTGAATGCCTTTGCCGCGGCCCATTCCCTCGGCGCAGCCGCCGTTGTCGGCGAGGAATAAAATCAACGTGTTGTCGTACTGACCTGTTTCCTTCAGCGCCTCCACCACGCGGCCCATGCCTTGGTCGAGATTATCCACCATCGCGGCGTAGGTTTCCATCAGGGCAATTTCCCATTCGCGATTGGGCGCGGCTTCCCACTTGGGCGCTCGCCGGTCGCGCGCGGACATTTTCCATTTCGGATCGATCAGCCCCATCGTCAACTGCCGCGCATACCGCGCGCGGCGCATCGCGTCCCAACCGGCATCGTACTTGCCTTTATATTTGGCGATGTCCTTGGGCAGCGCGTGCATCGGCCAATGCGGCGCGGTGTAGGCCACGTAAATGAAAAACGGCTTGTCACTTTTGTGTTCGCGAATGTAACGCGCGGCGTGGTCGCTGATGGCGTCGGTATAATAAAACTCATCCGTTTTGTATCCCTTATCCGTGAGCGGCGAAACTTGCGTGTTCTCGCGCGTGAGCGAGTTGGGATCAAAAAAACTGCCCGCGCCGTGGATGGTTCCATAAAAGCGATCGAACCCCCGCTGGCGCGGCCAATTATATTTTGGGCCGTTGGGACTGGTGTGCGGGGTCACGTGCCATTTGCCGGCCATATAAGTGGCGTAACCAGCCGTCTTCATTACCTCGGCAATCGTACGCACATTTTGCCCGAGATCACCGCGATAGCCTGGCAAGTTGCGATTGTTCATCATGTGGCCGATGCCCGCCTGATGCGCGTACACCCCCGTGAGCAGCGTGGCCCGCGTGGGGCAGCAACGGCCGGTGTTATAAAACTGCGTAAACCGCACGCCGCCGCTAGCGAGGGCATCGAGGTTGGGCGTTTTGATTTCGCTGCCGTAACAGCCGATGTCGCTCCAGCCCATGTCATCGGCCATCGCGATGATGATGTTGGGCCGCGGCGCTTTGGCTGCGAAAACAGTTTGTGCAAACAGGCAAAAGCCCACGATAAAAAGAAGGATGCGATTCACGCGGTGAGTTTGCCGAAATGGCGGAATCGAAGCAAGCGCATTGGGCTGGCCAAATCGGCGAAGTGGGCGTATGTTTCCGGGAACCATGAAGGTGCGCATTGAATATTGCGCGGCTTGAAATTACGAGCCGCAGGCCGTCAGTTTGGCGGACCAACTTTTGAAGCTGAAGCAGCGCATTTCGTCATTGGAACTGGTTCCCAGTTCCGGCGGAGTGTTCGAGGTCACAGCCGATGATAAACTGGTGTATTCCAAACAGGCTACCGGAACTTTTCCGGAGCCCAACGCCGTGCTGCAGTCCATCCAGCGACTGTAGGCGGCGGCGCGTTGCCCCACTGCGCCGCGCGCACCCTGCGAGTGGCCGAAATTTTTCCCGGAGAGTGAAGGGTGCCTGGTGGTCCCCGCGGTCTTCAAAACCGTTGTCGGTTCGTGAACGGGCCGAGGTAGGTTCGATTCCTACCCTCTCCGCCATTTTTATTTTTCAAAATGACTGACCCCACTGATCCCATACGCCTCACGCAATACAGCCACGGCGCGGGCTGCGGCTGCAAAATTTCGCCCAAGGTGCTGGACGAAATTCTCAGCGTCGCCGGCAAGGCCGCGCCCAGCGCGCAGCTCCTCGTCGGCAACGACTCCAAGGACGACGCCGCCGTGTTCGACCTCGGCAACGGCCAAGCCATCATCAGCACCACAGATTTTTTTATGCCCATCGTGGACGACCCATTCGACTTCGGGCAAATCGCTTCGGTGAACGCCATCAGCGATATTTACGCGATGGGCGGCACGCCGCTCATGGCCATCGCCGTGCTCGGTTGGCCGATTGAAAAACTGTCGCCCGCCGTGGCCGGTCGCGTGCTCGAGGGCAGCCGCGCCGCATGCGAACGCGCCGGCATCCCGCTCGCAGGCGGCCACAGCATCGACGCGCCGGAGCCGATTTTTGGATTGGCCGTCACCGGCCAAGTTGCCGTGAGTGATTTGAAACGCAACGACAGCGCGGAAGTCGGTTGCGAATTATTTCTCACCAAACCCCTCGGCGTCGGCCTCGTCACCACCGCCCAAAAACGCGGCGTTGCCAAGGACGCTGACGTCCAGCGCGCCATCGACCAAATGACCGCGCTCAACCAAATCGGCAGCACTCTCAGCGCGTTGCCCGGCGTGAAGGCGATGACCGATGTGACCGGCTTCGGCTTGCTCGGCCACCTCACCGAGCTGTGCGAAGGCAGCGGCGTGAGCGCCATCATCAACAGCGCCGCCGTGCCGCGCCTGCCGAACACCGACCATTACATCGCCGAGGACTGCGCCCCCGGCGGCACCGACCGCAATTTCGACAGCTACAGTCACCACATCAGCCCGCTCACCGACGCCCAACGCGCCCTCCTCTGCGACCCCCAAACCAGCGGCGGCCTACTCGTCGCCGTAGCACCCGATGGCCTCGAGTCCTTCCACGAAGCCACCGCCGATTTGAAACTCGAACCCTTCGGCAATCTCACCGAAGCCGCCAATCCACTCATCACCGTAAACTAATGGCCAAGGCGAAGAACAAAAAAAACAAACTGCGCGCCATCCCCGGCGTCGACACACTGCTCGAAGCGGTGAGCGATTGCGCCCTGCCCCGCCCACTCGTGGTGGCCACCATTCGCGCGGAACTGCAGTTGCTCCGCAAATCAAAATCCATTCCCGAACACGCCAAAATTATTTCCGGCCTGCGACTGCGTTTGGAAGACCTCGCGTTGTCGCGACTGCAACCGGTCATCAACGGCACCGGCGTGGTCATCCACACCAACCTTGGCCGCGCACCCATCGCGCCACCGACTAACAGCGGCTACACCAATCTCGAAATCGACCTCGCCACCGGCCGCCGTGGCAAACGCGCCGCGTACGTCGAGCAATGCCTCGCCGAACTCTGCGGCGCGGAGGCCGCGATGGTGACCAATAATTGCGCCGCCGCGCTCGTGCT
>DQLO01000272.1 GCA_015660155.1 Verrucomicrobiota bacterium | reverse complement strand
GTGTTTGATTTTGTGTGTAATGGATTCTGATTATGAGCGTAACTAAACAAACTGAAATTCTGGAACTGCCGAGCTACATCGCTGGCGAAGCTGCAGGCGGAGATTCACTCGATGTAATTTATCCGTACACCGGCGAGGTGGCGGGGCGCGTGCGGCAGGTGGATGCCGCGGGGTTGGAGCGCGCGCTGACCGCCACGAAACCGGTCGAGCTGACGCGCTGGGCGCGGCACGAGATTTTGATTAAGGCGCGCGCACTGCTCGGTGAACGCGCGGAGGAATTCGCGCAGCTTATTCGCAGCGAGACGGGCCTTTGCATGCGCGAGACGCGTTACGAAGTGGGCCGCACGCAGGATGTGCTGCAGTTCGCGGCGATGGAGGCGCTGCGCGATGACGGGCAGATTTTTTCGTGCGACATTTCGCCGCAAGGGCAGGCGCGAAAAATTTTCACGATGCGCGAGCCGTTGAAGTTGGTGGCGGCAATCACGCCGTTTAATCATCCGCTCAATCAAGTGGCGCACAAACTTTCGCCGGCCATCGCGGCGGGCGCGCCTGTGATTCTCAAGCCCTCGGAAAAAACGCCACTCACCGCGCTGCGCTTCACCGAACTGCTGTACGAAGCGGACTTGCCGCCAGCGATGCTCAGTACGATTGTCGGGTCGGTGGATGAAGTGGTCACGCCCCTCATTGCCGATGACCGCGTGGAACTGGTGAGCTTCACCGGCAGCGTGGCAATCGGCAAAACGATTTCACGCACGGCGGGCTACAAAAAACTTTGCCTTGAACTGGGCGGCAACTCACCACTCATCGTGCTTGATGACGCGGACCTCGACCTCGCCGTCACGCTCGCCGCCGAGGGGTGCTTTCGCAATTCCGGCCAGCGCTGCACGGCGGTGAAACGGCTCCTCATTCATGAGGCTGTGCTCGGCGAATTCACCGAGGCGTTTGTGGCGAAGGTGGCGGAGTATCCCTGCGGCGACCCAGCCGATGACGCCACGCGCGTGGGGACGGTCATCGACGAACCGGCCGCCAAATTGCTGGAATCGCGTGTGGAAAAAGCCGTGGCTTCCGGCGCGTGTGTGTTGGCTGGCGGCAATCGCAACGGCGCGCAGCTCGAGCCCACCGTCATCGCTGATGTGCCGCGCGATGCGGAGATGGTTGTGCAGGAATCCTTCGGGCCACTCGCGCCGATTATTTCCGTACGCGATTTGGATGACGCCATTGCCTTTGCCAACGGCACGGCCTTCGGACTTTCCTGCGGCGTTGTGACCAACAATATGGACGCCATGCTCGCCTGCGTGAAAGGCATTCGCACCGGCACCGTGAACATCAACGCCGTCCCCGGTTATCGCATCGAGTCTTCGCCCTTCGGCGGCGTGAAAGATTCCGGCCTCGGCATCAAGGAAGGCGTTATTGAATCCATGAAATACATGACCAATGTGAAAACATTTTCGCTGCCATGGTAGACAAACCCCTCTTCACCCCCGGCCCGTTGACCACCAGTCGCACGGTGAAAGCCGCGATGAGCCGCGACCTCGGCTCACGTGACACAGAATTTATCCGCGTCATTCGCGACCTTCGCAACAGCCTGCTGCAACTCGCCGGCGTTTCGCAAGCCGACGGTTGGGAGGCGGTGCTGATGCAGGGCAGCGGCACGTTTTCCATCGAGTCGGTCATTTCCTCCATCACGCCGCCCGACGGTAAATGGCTCGTCATCATCAATGGCGCGTACGGCGAACGCATTCTCAAAATCATCGAGCGTCACGGCATTGCCGCCGAGGCCATTCGCAGCGCGGAAAATGAATTGCCGGATCTCGTCGCCATCGAGGCCGCGCTGGGCGGGGAAGAGTTCACGCATGTGGCAGTCGTACATTGCGAAACCACTTCCGGCATTATGAATCCCATCGCCGAGATTGGCGCGTTGGCGAAGGAACACGGCTGCGTTTATTTTGTCGATTCGATGAGTGCGTTTGGCGGGGTGCAGTTTGACTTTGCCGGAAGCCAACTTGATTGCCTTGTTTCGAGCGCCAACAAATGCGTGCAGGGCGTGCCCGGTTTTGGCTTTGCGATTTGTCGGCGCGAATTGCTTGACGCCACCGAAGACCACGCCCGCACCATCAGCCTCGACCTAACCGCCCAATGGCGCGGCTTGGAGGGCAACGGCCAATTTCGATTCACGCCGCCCACTCACACGCTGCTCGCCTTCGCGCAGGCGTTGCGCGAGTTGGACGAAGAAGGCGGCATCGCCGCGCGGGCCGCGCGATACCGCGCTAATCACGATGTGTGCGTGGCGGGTATGCGCGCGATGGGCTTCACGGAATTCGTGCCGGAAAATCTGCAGGGGCAAATCATCACTTCGTTTCTGTATCCCACGGATGATTTTGATTTTGATGAATTTTACAATCGCCTCAACGAAAAAGGCTTCGTCATTTATCCCGGCAAAGTGACGAAAGCCAACTGCTTCCGCATCGGCCACATCGGCCATTTGTTTCCCGCTGACACCGATGCGCTGCTGACCGCCATCCGCGCCGTGGCCGCCGAAATGAATCTGTCCCTTTCACCCAAGCCTGCCTAAGCTTACGCATGCCTGACCTTTCCCACAACGAGCAGGACGCGCTATACAAACATTGGCGCTGGCGAATTTTCTTCATCACTTGGCTCGCGTATGCCGGTTTTTATCTCACCCGCAAATCTTTCGCGGTGGCCAAGGTGGATCTCGCGCGGCCGGAGGTGCTGGGCCT
>DQLO01000185.1 GCA_015660155.1 Verrucomicrobiota bacterium | reverse complement strand
GACCTCATAGAGCGCGGCGACAAACCGCTGCTGATCGCCAACGGCTAATCGGCGGACTTGACCGCGCGCGCAAACGCACAGAGGCTTCGCCGATGCACCGTCATTGCCTGTTGCTTTTCTCGTTTCTATTTTCACTGGCCGATCTTGGCGCGGAGGCGGGGCTGATTGCCTCGATTAAAAAACAAGTCGTCCGCCAAAACCGCGATGGCAAGGCGACCACTTGGTTTCACCCACGCGCCTGTCGCGTGCCCGGCAAAAGACCGGCGGCATCGCACGCGTTCATGACGGTGCAATCCATCGGCGGCTCGGATTATTTTGGGCCGGTGCATTGGTCCGAATCTTCTGATCTGGGAAAGACTTGGGCCAAGTTCCGTCCCATCCCTTCCTTGGGCCGCGTTCCCGTGGCGAAGCATCCCGGGTTGATGGCCGGAGTGTGCGATGTGGTGCCCCAGTATCATCCACCCACCAAAACTATTTTAGCGATGGGCCACGTTGTTTTTTACAAGGGCCCAAAATTCGCGCGCGGCGATCAACTGGCGCGTTATCCGGTGTACACCGTGCGACGGCCGGATGGCACTTGGTCCAAGCGGCGCATCTTGGAATGGAACGATCCGCGCGGCGCGTTCATTTACTCCAACAACTGCGGCCAGCGCGTGGTGCTGCCCAATGGCGATATCCTGTTGGCCTTTACCTTTGGCGACAAACCGACGCATCGATCGGTGGCGGGTGTGTTGTGCGGGTTCGATGGCGAAAAGTTGAGCATCAAAAAAGTAGGGCCGCCGCTGAAACTGGCGCATAAGCGCGGCTTGCTCGAGCCATCGGTCACGCGGTTTGGCGGGAAATTTTACATCACCATTCGCGCCGAGGACGATCACGGCTACCAAAGCGTCAGCGCCGACGGACTCAACTGGGCACCCAAGCAACGATGGGTTTGGGACAATGGGGACCCCATCAACATGTCCACCACGCAGCAACATTGGCTCACGCATTCGGATGGGTTGTTTTTGGTTTACACGCGCAAGGACAAAGCCAACACCGGCGTCATCCGCTGGCGCGCGCCGTTGTATGTGGCGCGTGTGGATGTGCGCACGCGGCGGCTCATCCGCGCCACCGAGCGCGTGGTGTTGCCGCTGATGGGCGACGGCGTGAAGGATCCGAACAGCGTGGCGTTGATGGGCAATTTCAACATCACCAACGCCGGTCCGAACGAATCGTGGGTGACCGTGGGCGAATGGATGCCGCGCAAAAATGCCCGCGGCGATTTGCTGCTGGCACGCATCCGATGGAGCCGCCCCAATCAACTGGCAAAATAAATTACCGCGCGACTGTTGATTTTTTGATGCGTGCAGCCGACACTCGCGCGGATGAAAACTCTCCTTCTCGCCGGCCTCCTTTTGCTGGGCGCGGCTTGCCAATGTCCCTTCTGCAAACCGGCCCAATCGCTCTACACCGCCACGCCGCTCACCGCCACCAACGCCTTCACCGGTGGCATCGAAGGGCCGGCTTGTGATTTGGCGGGCAACATCTTTGCCGTAAACTTTAAGGCGCAACACACCATCGGCCGCACCACTCCGACCGGCGCGTCGGAAGTGTTTGTCACGTTGCCGGGCGCAAGCATCGGCAACGGAATTCGCTTTGACCGCGCCGGCAAAATGTATGTGGCCGATTACATCGGCCACAATGTGCTGCGCATCGATCCGGCCACGAAGAAAATCGAAGTCTTCGCGCACGAGCCGCAAATGAACCAGCCCAACGACCTCGCCATCGCGCCCGACGGCACTCTCTTTGCCAGCGACCCCAACTGGAAAGAAAAAACCGGCCAACTATGGCGCATCGACACCGATGGTGCCGTGACGCGTCTCGCGGAAAATATGGGCACCACCAACGGCATCGAAGTGAGTCCCAATGGAAAAAAACTTTACGTCAACGAAAGCGTGCAGCGCAACGTGTGGGTGTTCGACATCCAGCCCGATGGCTCGTTGGCCAATAAGAAGCTGCTGAAAAAATTTCCCGACTTTGGTTTCGACGGAATGCGCTGCGACATCGACGGTAATTTGTACATCACCCGTCACGGCAAAGGCACGGTGGTGGTGCTGTCGCCCGCCGGAAAAATCCTGCGCGAAATCGACGTGCTCGGTGCCAAGCCCAGCAACCTCTGCTTCGGCGGCCCCGATGGGCGCACCGTGTACGTCACCGAAGTGGAGCACCGACGGCTGGTGCAATTCCGCGTGGAGAAGCCGGGGCTGTCATGGTTGCGCTGGAAGAACGGACGGTAGATATTGGTATCTCCAAAACCATTTTCCTCTCGCAGAGGCGCGCCGCCGCGTGAGACAAAAAATCTCAGCTAAACCACTGGCGCGGTGCAAAGCTCAATCGTGTGCCCGTCGGGATCCTTCACATAAATCTGAAACACCCCATCTGGCCGCGTGCGGCGTTCGCGATACTCCACGCCCAGCGTTTGCAGGTGCGATTCCCATTCGTCCATATCGTCGATGAGCAGCGCGTAATGGTTGCCGCGATTGCCGCTGTGCACAGGATCGGTGCGGTTGCCGATGAGATGCAATTCCTGTGTGACGCCCAGTCGATACCATGCGCCGGGAAATTTGAACGTCGGCCGCGTCATGGGTTCCAGCTCCAGTACGCGCTCATAAAATTCGCAGCTTGCCGCCACGTCCGCCACGTGCAATGCCACATGGTTCAGCTCCCGATGTTCCATGCGCGGGAGGCTATGACATCCGCGCGCCGCCGCCAATGCTTGTCTTTGCGCACGCCAGCGCAGGGTTGATGCCCGCCGGAGCAGCTGCTAACTTAGCCGCACCAATGAATAAACAAATTTGCATCTTCCTTTCACTGTGCGCCGTGATGGTATTGTCCGCCGCGGATCCCAAATCAAAATTCTATAAGCCCACTAAAAAGGACATCGAGGGCTGGACCATTGCCGTAGGTCCCGATCTGCTGAAACAGGAGAACAAGGCCGTGGCCGACAAGGCGTTCAAGGCGCTGGCAAATCATTTGCAACGCGTGAAGTTCATTTTGCCCGAAGCCAAAGTGAAGGAGTTGCAAAAACTCCCCATCCGGCTGGAATTGAACAACGATCGGCTCGGCAACATGCAGTACCACCCCAGTGCCTCATGGCTGCGCGCCAACCGGCACGACCCCGCGCTGGTGAAACACGTGCACATCCCGCGCGCCAAGGCGCTCTTCGCCCCGCACATGTGGGCCAAGCATCCGTACGTGGTGATGCATGAGCTGGCCCATGCGTATCACGACCAAGTGCTTAGTTTTAATAACAAGGAAATCATCGCCGCCTACGAGGCCGCGAAGAAGGCGGGCATTTATGAGAAGGTGATGCTCTACACCGGCCGCACCGTTCGCCACTACGGCCTCAACAACCACAAAGAATACTTCGCCGAAGCCACCGAGGCCTATCTCGGCGTGAACGATTTTTATCCGTTCGTTCGGGCTGAGCTGAAGGAACACGACCCTCGGATGTACAAGATCATGGAAAAAGTATGGGGACCGGTGCGCTAGGTTCGAGTCCTTCTTCTGGCGCCATTTTCATTCAGCCCTTTATTTTTGGGCCGTTTGATTTCTCCTTGGGCGGGAACTCCGCTGGGCCAACCCTCCGAGAAATCCACCAAGTATTTTGCTGCAGTTGAGGTATTTCAATGTGCGGCTGATACGAAATGGTTAGGGAAAGCAACGAAGGTTGTCTCAGAGAACTGGAAGCGG
>DQLO01000002.1 GCA_015660155.1 Verrucomicrobiota bacterium | reverse complement strand
TCGACCATCCCGATCACCTCGGCGTGGGCATCGGCGAGGCCACGGCCATCGTTGTCCGTGGCAACTACTTCACAGTCATGGGCAAGAACAGCGTCATCGTCATCGATCCCCGTGCCGCTAAATTGGCCAAGCCAGAAAAGGGCAAACTCCAATCCGCCACCGGGCTGCGGTTGCACGTGCTGAAGGCTGGGCAGGGGTTTTTGTTTGGCGGCAAGTAGCCCTTTTGGACTCGCAGGCTTGTCCTTACTTAGTGTGCCGAACCATTCCGACTTGTCTTTGGGGGGTGCGGGCGCATAATCGCCCCGATGATTGAGCTGCGCGGAAATGGGTCGATGGGCTTTTGCGATGGCATGAGCCGGCGGGCGATGTTGCGCATCGGCGGGCTGGCGCCGCTGGGGCTTTCGCTTCCGTCGTTGCTGGGCGCGTCGGGCGAAGCGCGGGGAAGCTTCGGCCGCGCAAAACGATGCCTTATGATTTTCATGTGGGGCGGGCCGTCACACATCGATTTGTTTGACATGAAACCGCATGCGCCCTCGGAGGTGCGCGGCATTTTTAAACCCATTGCCAGCAAGGTGCCGGGCATTCGCATCAGTGAATTGCTGCCAAACCTCGCGCGGCACACGGACAAGCTCGGCTTCATCCGGTCCGTGACGCACAGCGACAGCAATCATTCCACCGGCGCGCACTGGATGCTCACCGGCCACAAGCATCCGTTGGCCAAGGAAAATTTCGGCGCCCGGCCCACGGATTATCCACACATGGGATCGGTGATCAGCAAATTGGCCCCGGTGAAGAATGGGCTGCCCACCTTCGTGGCGTTGCCGCAGGTGATTGGCACCACGGCGGGCTTTGTGACGCCCGGTCAGAACGGCGGTTTTCTTGGGCGGCGGTTTGACCCCTTTGTGATTGATGAACATCCGCACAAGCCGGATTTCAAAGTGCCCGGCATGCGGCCCACGGAGGGCTTGGACGCGGGGCGCATTCGGGAACGCGTGGGGCTCTCGCGGCGCTTCGATGATCTTCGCCGCGACATCACCGCCACGCTCGACCACGCCGACCTCGACGCCGTCAACCAGCGTGCCTACAACCTGCTCACCTCGCCCAAGGTGGCCGCGGCCTTTAATCTTGCCGCCGAGGGCAAGGCCGAGCGCGAACGCTACGGCATGCAGCCTTTCGGCCAGAGCCTGTTGATGGCGCGTCGCTTACTGGAGTCTGGCGTAAAAATGGTCACCGTTTATTGGCATCGACAGGAGCCGCCGAAAAAATATTCGTGGGACACGCATGCCGATAATTTCAACCAACTCAAGGATCGGCTCGCGCCTCAGATTGACCAGCCCCTTGCACACCTGCTCGATGATTTCAAAAAACGTGGACTGCTGGACGACACGCTCATCGTGTGGAACAGCGAATTTGGCCGCACGCCGCGCGTGAACAAAAAAGCCGGGCGCGACCACTGGGGAAAATGCAACACCATTTGGATGGCCGGCGCTGGCGTGCCCGGCGGCCAGCTATACGGCAAGAGTGACAATACCGCTTCCGAGCCTGTGGAGGATGCCGTGTCGCCCTCGGAAATCGCCGCCACTATTTACCATCTCCTCGGCCTCGACCCTGCTCGGCACATTCGCGACCAACTTCAGCGCCCCTTTCCCCTTGCTGAGGCCAAGCCCTTGCTGAAATATTTGGGCAGTTAATCAAATGATAATGCACCATTTCATGATCACCCACGTGGCCGCACTGAACAAATTACAGGAGACAGTCGATTTGCAACCCAAGATCAATGCTTACCCTCAATACCGCGCGTAAGGCAATTTCATGGGATTGGAAACCAAATAAAAACTGAAACCCAAGCGCGAGAATCGGGAGAACGGTTAAAAAATAGAAACAAATAAAAAAGGAGAAGAAAATATTATGGCGAACAAAGACAAACGAAAAGAGACCAAAAAAACACCCAAACTCACCAAAGCGGAGAAGAAGAAAAAGAAACGGGATAAGAAAGGGAAATAGCCGAATGCTCCTGCATTTAAAAAGGGCTGCTACGTTCATTGCATTGCTGTTTGTTTTTCCAGCCCACGCAGAGAAGAAGCCCAACATCCTGTTCATCATGGCCGATGACCTTGGCTGGATGGACTTGGCCTGCCAAGGCAACAAGCTGGTGGAGACGCCGCACTTGGATCGGTTGGCAAAACAGGGGATGCGGTTCACGAGCGCGTATGCGGCGGCACCGGTTTGCTCGCCAACGCGCTGCGCGATTTTGACCGGGCAAGCCCCGGCGCGCATTGGGCTAACGACGCATTTGCCGGGGATGTATTTCCCAAAAGACAGCCGCCCACAACCGGCCAAGCTCACCAAGCAACTCGACACTGAATACGTGACCATCGCCGAGCGACTGCGCGAGGCGGGCTATGCGAATGCCTTTCTCGGTAAATGGCACATCGCGCCGAGCGTGGCGCGCGGCGGGCGTGTGGCCAAGGAGTTGTCGCCTTCAGGACAAGGATTTGATGTCAACGTCGGCGGCACGTCGTACGGTGGGCCGCCCAGTTTCTTTTCACCGTATCGCAATGCGGAAATCGATGACGGCCCGGAGGGCGAGTATCTGCCGGATCGGTTGGTGGATGAATCGATAAAATTCATCCGCACCAACAAGTCTAAACCTTGGATGACGCACCTGTGGTTTTACACCGTTCACTGGCCGATGCAGGCGCCCGAGCCGTTGCTGAAAAAGTACGCCAACCGCAAGGGTCCCGGTCTGAATGACACGCGTTACGGCGCGATGATTGAGGCAATGGATCTGGCGATCGGTCGGTTGCTAAAAGCGCTGGATGACATGGGCCAGTCCGATAACACGCTGGTTATTTTTACGAGCGATAATGGCGGTTTTGCGGGTGTGTCCGACTGCCGGCCATTGCGAGAATCAAAAGGGTATCTGTATGAGGGGGGCATTCGTGTCCCGATGATCGTTCGCTGGCCGGGGGAAGTTAAGCCGGACACGCTTTGCGATACACCGGTCATCAGTATGGATTTTTACCCAACCTTTCTGGAGGTAGCCGGCCTG
>DQLO01000141.1 GCA_015660155.1 Verrucomicrobiota bacterium | reverse complement strand
TCGGTGAGCGTGAGCCTGCGCAGCCGCAACGGCGAGGCGCTTGCCGTGGCCAAGCTGCTGCAGGGCGGCGGTCATCCCAATGCGTGCGGCGCCACGCTGCCGCAAACCGTGCAGCGCATTCCCGATGCGGTGGAGTATTTGAAGAAAACGCTGAATCCTAAACCGGGCGGCGATGGGCTCGGAAGTTTGGGTGACGCATTGGAGGGATTGAAGGTGTGAGGTAGGGACGCGCGGCGTGTCTCTACCGTGCCACCAGCCAATCTTTTAATTTCCGCAAAGCATTGGCGCGGTGGCTGTTTTGGCTTTTCACTGATTCTCCGAGTTCGCCAAAGGTTTGTTCGTGGCCTTCGGGTTGGAAGAGGGGATCATAGCCAAAACCATTTTCACCGCGGGGTTCTTCAGTGATTTGTCCTTCGCAAACGCCGTGGAAAATTTCCGGCTTTCCGTATTGCCCCGCGCGCGCCAGCGCGATTACACAGCGGAAGCGCGCGGCGCGGTGGTGTTTGCGTTGGCCGGAAAGTTCGTGCAAGAGTTTGGCGTTGTTTTTTTGGTCGGGGGTGTTGCCCGCGTGTGAATCGGTGGCGGCATAGCGGGCGCTGCGCACGCCGGGCGCGCCATCGAGGGCATCCACTTCGAGGCCTGAATCATCGGCGAGCACCCATCCTTCATTCCAATCCTCGTTTTGTTTGAGCCAGTTGACGAGGGAAAGCGCCTTGAGCGCGGCGTTGCCGGCAAGGGTGTTGGCGGTTTCCTCCACCTCGGGGGCATCGGGAAAATCGGCCAGCGTGCGGCACGCGAAATCCGGCCCGAGTAGAGCCTGGATTTCTTCCGCCTTGTGCGCGTTGCCGGTGGCGATGACAACGGGGGTGGCCACTAGGGTTTGCCGATGCCGCTGAGCAGATCTTTGATGCCGCCGAGTGAGCCAATGATGCCGGTGGCCTCGTAAGGCACGTAGACGACTTTATTGTCCTTGCCGGAGGTCATATCCTTGAGGGATTCCAGATAGCGGACGGCAATAAGATATTGCGCGGGATCGGCCTTGGTGCCGGCGAGGCTTTGGGCGAGCAGCGCGATGGCGTCCTTTTCCGCGTCGGCCACCTTGATGCGGGCTTCGGCTTCACCTTCCGCCCTCAAAATGGCAGATTGTCTTTCGCCCTCGGCGCGTTTGATTTGCGATTCGCGGACGCCCTCGGCCTCGAGGATGGCGGAACGTTTTTCGCCTTCGGCCTCAAGAATGGTGGCGCGGCGATCGCGCTCGGCGCGCATTTGTTTTTCCATCGCCTGCTGGATGTCGTGCGGCGGGGTGATGTCCTTCAGTTCCACGCGATTGACTTTCACGCCCCACTTGTCGGTGGCCTCGTCCATCACGCGGCTGAGCTCGGAGTTGATGACCGCGCGCGAGGTGAGGCATTCGTCGAGGTCCATTTTGCCGGCCACATTCCTCAGATTGGTTTTGCAAAGCTTCTCGATGGCGTCGGGGAGGTTGGCGATTTCATACACCGCCGCGTGCACATCGGTGATTTGGAAATACAACATCGCGTCAATCTCGATGTTTACGTTGTCCTTGGTGATCACGTTTTGCTTGGCAAAATCAAACACCTGTTCGCGCATATCAATGACAGTGCGCTCGGAAGTGATCACGTATTCGATGCCACTGATGTCCATTTTTTTGCTGCGCCAAAAAATCGGGCGAGGGCGATCCATAATGGGGACGATGACATTGAGGCCGCTTTGGAGGATGCGGTCGAACTTGCCGAAGCGCTCGATGACAATCGTCTCGGCCTGTTTCACCACCTTGATGCAGGATAGGATCGAAGAGACCACAAACAGCGCGATGACAATGATGATGCCGTCCCAGATATCGAAGGCGAGGATAGGGTTGGGGAGATATTCCATAATGATGACTTTCAGTGGTTAGGGGTTTTCGCTCACACTCACAATGGCCTTGGTGCCCTCAATGCGGATCACCGTGGCTTGAGAATCTTCCTCGATGACAATGCCGACATCCGACACCGCAACCCAGTTTTCACCGCCGATCTGAATTCGGCCCGTGCCGGTCGCCGCGTCCACCTTTTCGGTGATCCGGCCTTGCTTGCCGACATAAATTTTAATGCCGGTTATTGAATCGTCGCTCGATTTGTTTTCGCGCAACCGCATCAACATCGGTCTCAATGCCAACAGCAAAACAACCGAGGTGACGCTGAAGCCGAGAAATTGCATGGCTGTGCCGCCATCTGCATTGGCAATCAGCGCGGCCACCAGACAACCCGCGCCCAGAGGGCCGGCAAAAAAGCTGGCGGTAAAGATTTCGCCAACAATCAAAATCGCGCACAAGATAAGCCAAACTTCCCAGTCCATATCAATGACAGTTCGAGTCGCCGGTATGTTTCAGGAACACTGAGGCGATGTCAACGCCAAGGGTTGAAAATTCGTCGGTGGCGTTATGCGTTAGTTTGCATTGCCCCGCGCGGGTCTTTTCTCCATTATCCGCCGCCGATGTCACAAATGCGGCGACAATATCCGTTTCACTTGATCGAGCCCCGCTGGCAACAGCACTGGGAGGCGCAGGAGACGTTTCGTGCCTTTAATCCCGGTGAATCGCCTGCGGCGGAGCATCCCTTTGCCGTGCGGCACGGCGATGCGGCACCGGAGTCGATCGAGAAATATTACATTCTCGATATGTTTCCGTACCCCTCCGGCGCTGGGCTGCACGTGGGGCATCCGGAAGGCTACACCGCCACGGACATCACCGCGCGCTACCTCCGAATGCAGGGCCGACACGTTTTACATCCGATGGGGTGGGATGCCTTCGGCTTGCCGGCGGAGCAGTACGCCATCAAGACCGGCCAGCATCCGCGGAAAACGACCGAGGAAAACATCGCCAATTTCACGCGCCAAATCAAAGGGCTCGGTTTCAGCTACGACTGGAGCCGCGAGGTGAACACCACCGACCCAAATTATTTCCGATGGAGCCAATGGATTTTTCTGCAGCTTTATCATTCGTGGGTGAACCCCGCCAGCGGCAAGACGGAATCCATCGACACGCTGGAGTTTCCGGCGGACATCACCACGGACGAGGCGCGCCGTGAATATCGCGACGACCATCGCCTCGCGTTTGTTTCCCACGCGCCGGTGAACTGGTGCCCCGAGCTGGGCACGGTGCTGGCCAATGAGGAAGTCATCAATGGCAAAAGCGAAGTGGGCGGGCATCCGGTGGTGCGTCGGCCGATGCGGCAATGGATGCTGCGGATCACCGCTTTTGCGCAGCGGTTGCTGGATGATTTGGAGACGATTGATTGGAGCGATTCGTTGAAGGAAATGCAACGGAACTGGATTGGCCGCAGCGAAGGGGCGGAAGTGGAATTTAGATTACAGGAATCCGAAGACAGAATTTGTGTGTTCACCACTCGGCCGGATACGTTGTGGGGCGCGACTTATATGGTGCTTTCGCCGGAGCACGAATGGGTAGACGGACTCACCACCGACGAACACCGTGCGGCGGTGGCGGACTATCGCGAGGCGGCATCGCGCAAGAGCGATTTGGAGCGCACGGAATTGGCCAAGGAAAAAACCGGCGTGTTCACCGGCGCGTTTGCGATCAATCCGGTAAACGACGATCCGGTGCCCATTTGGATTGCCGATTACGTTTTGGCCAGCTACGGCACCGGCGCGATTATGGCCGTGCCCGCGCACGACGCGCGTGACTTGGAGTTCGCCCAAAAATTTGAACTGCCCGTGCGCGTGGTGGTGGAAGCGCCCGAAGGCGAGTCACTTGGTTTTGTAGGTGACGGCACCAGCGTGGAGAGCGGATTCATCAGCGGCCTGCCCACGACCGAGGCCAAGGCGAAGATCATCGAGTGGCTCGAGGAAAAAGGGCAGGGCAAACGCACCATCAATTTCAAATTGCGCGACTGGCTTTTCAGTCGGCAACGCTATTGGGGCGAGCCCTTTCCGATCGTCTGGCGCGATGGCCATCACGAAGCGGTTGCGGAAAGTGACTTGCCCGTGCCGCCGCCGGAACTGGACGATTACAAACCCACCACCGAAGGCGATCCGCCACTCGCTCGCGCCGCTGATTGGGTAAACCTCCCCGATGGCACTACGCGCGAGACCAACACGATGCCCCAATGGGCGGGCAGTTGTTGGTATTATTTGCGCTATCTGGATTCAACGAACGACAAGCGCCACGTGGGCGAGGCGGCGGAAAAATACTGGATGAACGTCGACCTTTACGTCGGCGGCACGGAACACGCGGTGTTACATCTTTTGTACGCGCGCTTTTGGCACAAGGTGTTGTTTGACCTTGGGCACGTGTCCACTGCGGAACCGTTTCAGCGCTTGGTGAATCAGGGAATTATCCTTGGCGAGGATGGACAGAAAATGTCCAAGAGCCGCGGCAATGTGGTGAACCCCGACGGGGTGATCGACGAATATGGCGCGGATGCGTTTCGCTTGTACGAAATGTTTATGGGCCCGCTGGAGATGATGAAGCCGTGGAACACCAAAGGCGTGGAGGGCGTGTATCGTTT
>DQLO01000098.1 GCA_015660155.1 Verrucomicrobiota bacterium | reverse complement strand
GCTCGGCCGGGGGCACAACATCGATGCCATGACGATGCTCATGGCCGGCGGGGGGATAAAGAAAGGCACCATCATCGGCGCCACCGACGAGATTGGCGCGAAGGCCTCAGCAGTCGTTCACCCAATCCGCGACCTGCACGTCACCCTGCTCCACCTGCTCGGCCTCGACGACAACAAGCTCACCTATTTCCACGCCGGCCGCTACAAACAACTCAGCCAATTCGGCGGCAAAGTGATTAAAGACCTCATTGGCTGACTGGCGACTTTCAAAAATGAAGATAATCATCACATCACTCATCTCCATCGTTTGGCTGGCGCAAGCGCAAGCTGCCTCAAAGCCCAATATGGTTTTCATTATCGCGGATGACTGCACTTATCGTGACATTGGTTGCTACGGCGGACAGGCGCGGACGCCGCATATTGATAAACTTGCCACGGAAGGGATGCGATTCACGCGGTGCTTTCAGGCGGCACCGATGTGTTCGCCGACTCGGCATAATATTTACACGGGGCTGTATCCTGTGAAAAGCGGCGCATGGCCAAATCACACGCGGGCGTATCCGCACGTGAAGAGCATCGTGCACCATCTGCGGCCGCTGGGGTATCGCGTGACGCAGACGGGGAAGACGCACATCAATCCGCGCACGGTGTTTCCGTTTGAAAATTTTGGCGGCGGGAAAAATCCGGACATGAAATACATCGACCGGCTGTTCGCCGAGACGGCGAAGGGGGGCAAGCCGTTTTGTTTGTTTGCGTGCTCCAACGAGCCGCACAGTCCGTGGAATAAAGGCGATGCCTCGGCGTATCCGCCCGCGAAGGTGAAGCTGCCGCCGTACCTCGTAGACACGCCGCGCATGCGCTCGGATTTTTCAAACTACCTCGCGGAGATTACTTATTACGATTCACAAGTGGGCGAGATCGTCGGGCTGCTGGAAAAACACGGGCTCAGCAAAAACACGCTGGTGATGGTGGTGAGCGAACAGGGCAACGGATTTCCGTTTGCGAAATGGACTTGCTACGATCACGGGCTGCAGTCGGCAATGATTGTCCGCTGGCCGGGCAAAGTGAAAGCCGGCGCGGTGACCGATGCGATGGTGGAGTACGTGGACGTGACGCCGACATTCGTGGACGTGGCCGGCGGCAAACCGATAAAGGGGCTCGATGGGAAAAGTTTTCTGCCCGTGTTGCGCGGCGAAACGCAAACGCACAAGCAGCACGTCTTCGGCATCATGACCACGCGCGGCATTAACAACGGCACGGACGCTTTCGCCATTCGTTCGGTGCGCAGCACGCGCTACAAGTTGATCCTGAACCTCAACCACGAAAGCAAATTCACCAACGCCTGCACCGCGTCGCCCGCATTCAAGTCGATGGTCGCCAAGGCCGCGACGGGCGATGCGACGGCGAAGCGTTTGGTGCACGCTTATCATCACCGCCCGGCGGTGGAGTTGTTCGACCTGAAAACCGATCCGCTGGAGATGACCAATCTCGCCGGCCAAACGGATTTGAAAAAAGTGGAGACCCGCCTGCGCGCGAAGCTGGCGGAATGGATGAAAGCGCAAGGCGACGAGGGCGTGGCGACAGAATTAAAAGCCAAAGAACGCCAAGGACGCGGCAGGCGACAGCCAAAGAAAAAATAGCTTCGCCAATTGCAACTTTACTTTGACTTCAACCCCACCGTGTTCACCGCAATCACACGGTAAATGTGCTTGGCGTTACTGGCGGTTTTGTCGGTGAACCGCATTTGCACGAGCGGCGCGGCGGGGGTGTCGCTGTATTGGAGGCCTTGGAAAATGGGGCGACCGAAGCGGTTCTTGGGATTTTCGGGCACGGTGCCGATTGTTTTGCCGTCGCGTTGGATGATGAAATGGGCAAGACCGCTTTCGAGATCGGCCTCGGCGTTCCACGTGAGCACGTTGCCGTTCAGCTTCAAATCAGTCGGCGCGGGCGGCGGCGTGCGGTCTGGGATTTTCGTGTCCCTTATATAGTGCATCCACGCGCGGGCGATGGCGGCGCTCGGCAGCCAAACGGCTTTCGTTTTGTTTACGGGAAACTTTCCGGCCGGCACGGCTTCATCGCCGAGCAACGGTGCGAGCCAAGCCTTTTGGGTTGGCATCGGCTTAAGCGGTTGGCCGGGCTTAGCGGGCAATCGCGCGGCGAGGCAAGCGTCGAGCCAAAGGATGGCCATATAACGCTGGTTGCCGCATTCGTGCGCGGCAAGCGGGTCGACCGCCACGCCAATCAAACCACCGCGCCCGCGCACGGTGTTGAAAAAAGTTTCATTCGCCGGCCACACTTTGGCGAAGCGACCGTCCTTCACCGTGACGCCTTCCTTCGTGCCGGGGTTGCACATCATCGGCACACGCAGCGCCGCCTTTGGCAAAGCGTGCGGCTTAATCAGTTTGCGATCCGGATTCACCTCAAACAACGGCACGCCCGAGCGCAACCACGCAGCGGCCACGCGCTCCGGATGCAGCATCACCATGCCGCCCACCCAATGCCCGCCGCCGCTGTGCCCCCACAAAGCCCACGGCACAGTCGCCAGCTCGGGATGGCCGCTGCGTTTTCCGAGGTCGGCCAATGCTTTTTGAAATGCGACGCCGGAGCCGTTGCGCGGGTCGCACCACATTTGGCAGTCCGCCTTTTGCGGTTGCTCGTAGGACGGCGCCAGCAGCGCGCACCCGTGCTTTTTCGCCAGCGCCTGCCAATGCAAATCGAATGCGCCCGTCTGCCCGGATTTACACGAGCCCTCGCCGCAACCGTGTTGGTGAACAACCACCCCGCGCAGCCTCTTAACGCCCGCCGGAATCCACACGGTATATTGCACGGGAAAAATCAACTCACCCGGCTTCACCGAAGCTTCATAACGCACCCGATAAAACGGCGGCGCAACCGACGGCGGTTTGTCGTAAGGCGCTTGTTGCGCGAACGACGTGAGGGTGAAAACAAAAAGGCAAAGAAGTGGAGCGCGCATCGAGGCGAAGTGTCCACGCACGGCGCGGCGCGGTCAATCGCATTTCGATTCATCGCTGC
>DQLO01000020.1 GCA_015660155.1 Verrucomicrobiota bacterium | reverse complement strand
TTGAGGTAGCGATCCAGGTGATGTCCGGCGATTTCGTCGTTGAGGCCGGTTTGGCGGTAATGGATTTGTGAAATCAGGCGACCCACCGTTTGGGTTATTTTTTTGCACTGTTCTTCGGAAAGCTCGGCCCGGGCAAAACTGGCGGAAAGCATCAGCGCAACGCAAATTGTGATGTAACGTTTCATTCCGGCAATGGTGACCGAAAATCATCGGGGTGCAATCTAAATCCATTCAACGTGTATTTCTGCTTTGCCTTCGGGGCAGGGTGGGCTAAAAAATCCCCATGCAAAGGCTGTCATTTCGCAAACTTTCCCAAACCCTCCCGATGTTGTTTCTACTGGCCGTGGTCGGCTGCCAATTCGCGCAACCGCACGCGGAGGAGGATTTCACCCGCCTCTTCGATGGGGGATCGCTTAAGGGCTGGCAACTGGTGGCCCCGAAGGGCGATGGGTACGGCGTCACCAACCTCGTGGAAAACGGCGCGACCAACGCCGTCATCTTTTGCGCCAAGGGCGGCGGCGGCAATTTGTTGTCGGAAAAAACTTACAGCGACTTCGTGTTGCGCTTTGATTTCAAACTCACCGAAGGCGCCAACAACGGCCTTGCCATCCGCGCCCCCAATCAAGCCGGCAGCCTCGCCTATGACGGCATGGAACTGCAAATCCTCGACGCCGGTTACAAGGGCAAACTCAAGCCGGAACAATGCCACGGCTCACTCTATAGTATAGCCGCCGCAAAAAAGGGCGCGCTCAATCCCGCTGGGAAATGGAACTCGCAGGAAGTCATCGCCCAAGGCCGCCGCATCCGCGTACGCCTCAATGGCACGCAGATTCTCGATGTGGACATCAACGCCATCGCCGACCCCGCCACGCTCGTCAAACACCCCGGCCTCTTCCGCCCCAGCGGCCACATCGGATTCCTCGGCCACAACGACGAAGTGTTTTTCAAAAACATACGCATCAAGGAACTGCCCCAAGTCGATCTCACCAACGTACCGCCCAAAGGATTCCGCGCCCTCTTCAATGGTACCTCGCTCGCCGGTTGGCAGGGCCTTGCCGCGCGCCCCAACAACAACCCCATCAAACGCGCCGCCCTCACGCCCGACCAACGCCGCACTGCCCAAGCCGAGGCCGACGCTAATATGACCGCTCACTGGAAAGCTGAAAACGGCGCCATCATTTTCGATGGTCAAGGCCGCAGCCTGCAAACCACCCGCGACTATCGCGATTTTGAAATGCTCGTGGATTGGAAAATCACCGCCAAGGGCGACAGCGGCATTTATTTGCGTGGCATGCCGCAGGTGCAAATGTGGGACCCGCGCGGCGACGACAACCCCCGCGCCATCAAAGGCAGCGGCGGCCTGTACAACAACCAAGGCGAAGGCAACGCCAAAGATCCCAGAGCCAACGCCGACCATATCGTTGGCACCTGGAACCGCTTTCGCATTCTCATGATCGACGAACGCGTCCATGTTTTTCTGAACGGCAAACTCGTCGTCAAAAACACCATCCTCGAAAACGTCTGGGATCGCACGAAGCCCCCGCTTCGCCAAGGCCCCATCGAGCTCCAAGCCCACGGCAGCCCGCTGTGGTTCCGGAATATTTATATTAGGGAAATAAAATGAAAAACTTGAATCGTCGCCTATTCCTGACCACCACCTCCGCTGTCTTAGCGTTTCCATTTGTGGGGCGCGTGCTCGGGGCGAATGCTAAATTAAACATTGGTGTGGTCGGCGTGGCGGGGCGCGGGGCGAGTAATTTGGCGGGGGTGAAGGGCGAGAATATTGTCGCGCTTTGCGACGTGGATGCGGGGCGGTTGGCGGGGGCGGTCAAGCAGTTTCCCAAGGCCAAGGGCTACGCGGATTTTCGGCGGATGCTTGAGCGCAAGGATTTGGACGCGGTGGTGTGCAGCACGCCCGATCACACGCACGCCATCGTGGGCGTGGCGGCGCTCAAGAGCGGACGGCATTTGTATTGCGAGAAACCGCTGGCGCATACTGTCTCCGAAGTGCGCGCGATGACCGAGGCGGCGGTGGCCGGCAAGCGCGTCACGCAAATGGGCACGCAGATTCATGCGGGCAATAATTATCGCCGCGTGGTGGAGCTGGTGCAAAGCGGCGCGATTGGCGCAGTGCGGGAAGTGCACGTTTGGGCCGGAGCCACTTACGGGAACATTGACCTCTCGGCCAAAGACGCGCCCTTGCCGAAAGGGTTTGATTACAATCTTTGGCTCGGCCCGCTGCCGTATCGGCCGTTTCGCAAGGAATACGCGCCCTTCCATTGGCGGCATTTCTGGGAGTTTGGCGGCGGCACGCTGGCGGATTTCTGGTGCCACTTTGCGGACCTCGCCCATTGGGCGCTGGACCTCACCCATCCGCTCACCATCCACGCCCACGGCGGCAAAGCGCGCCCGGAGCGGGTGACGCAAAAATTAAAAGTGGAGTACACTTATCCCGCGCGCGGGAAAAAACCGCCGGTGCATCTTACGTGGTATCAAGGCGGCGAAAAACCCGCCGCCCTCACCGCCGCGCAGAAAAAGAAATGGAGCAGCGGCGTGCTCTTCGTGGGCGAGGGCGGGATGTTGTTTTCCAACTACGGCGGCCATCAGCTTTTGCCGGAGGAAAAATTCAAAGGCTTCAAGGCACCCGCGCCGACGATCCCAAACTCTATCGGCCACCACGCCGAATGGATCAAAGCCTGCAAGGAAGGCGGCCGCGCCACCTGCGATTTCCGCTACTCCGGCCCCTTGAGCGAGTGCGCGCTGCTGGGCATTGTTTCCCACCGAATTGGCAATAAAAAGCTGGTGTGGGACTGGAAAAAGATGAAAGCTGGCAATGCGCTTGAGG
>DQLO01000101.1 GCA_015660155.1 Verrucomicrobiota bacterium | reverse complement strand
GGCGCGGGGCGCGGGCTCGATGCTGCGCGTGTGCAGTCGATCATTGATTTTGCCGTGGGAGAAACAAAGCCGGATTTGACGATTTTGCTGCAAATCCCCATTGAAATCAGTGAAAAACGCCGCGCCAATCGACGGGGCACGGATCGGTTTGAGTCCGCAAATCGTGAGTTTTTTCAGCGAATTGAGACCGGTTATGCCGCTCTTGCGCAGTCCGAGCCGGATCGCATCAGCGCCATCGACGCCGATCGACCACTCAAGGCCGTGCAAGCGGATATTTGGGCTGCTGTGACCCGCGTGCTGAAAAGTTGAGAAAGCCATTGACATTCCCGCTGGTTCCGCTAATTTCCCGCTCCCTTTTTGTATGGCTAATCCGGTAAACATAAAAATTAACAAGGTCAAAGATCGCAAGCCCGAGGAACGCCTCGCATGGCGGCGCGATTATCTCTCACGCAAAACTGCCCGCAAAACGGAGCACAACGTGCGAGTGAGAGAGAATATCTCGAATCTCCGCCGCACGCTGCGGCAAGTGACCGCCACCGGCGATCAAGCCAAGGCGACCGAGACGCTGCAGAAATTACAGAGCGCGCTCGACAAAGCCGCGAAGGTGGGCGTGATGCACAAGCGCACCGCCGCCCGTCGCAAAAGCCGCCTCAGCAAAAGCGTGGCCGCGCTGAAGACTGCGTAGCCGGAAAGCGAAAAAATTTCTCAAGCGCCCGCTGAAAAGTTGGGCGTTTTTTTGTGCCCTATTTGGACTGCGCCAGCATCCACTTAATGATGCGTTCGCGCGCGGCCTTAGAAGGCGGGGTGACGTGGCCACCGTTGTTAACCTGCCACAACTCACTGGTCACCGTGCCGGCTTTGTTTTTGAAACGGGTTACAGTAGTTTCCGCGCCACGAACCGTCCGCGCCAAATCAATCTTAATTTTTGATGCATCCACTTCCTGATCACACTGATTGAAGAGGCGCCAGTTTTTGAAATTTTCCTGCGCCGACGGATATGGCCTGCCGATGATTGAGCCGCCTTTCCATTTGATGACATTGTCTTTCGTGCCGTGCACGTGCAGCACACTCACGGGGTTCTTCGGCTTGCCCGGCCATCGCTTGAAGCCCACGCCGGCAAAGGGAACAATCGCCGTGACCAAATCCGCGTGATCGTACGCCATTCGATAACTCATAAACCCACCATTGGAAAGGCCGGTAACGTACACACGTTTTTTGTCGACGCTGAATTTTTCCTGCGCGTGAAGAATCAGCCCGCGCAAATAAGCGGAGTCATCGTTTTTGTTGGCCCAATCGCAACAGGCATTAGAGGCATTCCAACTGCGTTGCAATCCGCTGGGGAAGCAGTAAATAAACCCGTGCTTTTCCGCCAAATCTGCCAGCGGGAAAAACGCCGCCTGCCCCGCGCCGCTCGAAGAGAAGCCGTGCAGCGAAAGGATGAAGGCATATTTTTTCTTGGGATCGTAATTCTTGGGCGTGAGGATTTTGTAATTCCGAGTGTTTTTCCAAGCTGCCTCGGGCGCGGGCTTTTTCTTGTCCGCAGCGAGAAGACCAAAGGCGAAGCTGAATACGAGCAGGGCTGTTAGTGTGCGTTCCATCTTTAGAAATACGTCTGTGCGCCTGAAAAGTTACACGGTCTTTCAACCAAGTCAATTCATGTGCAGCACGGCCTTGATGACTCCGGTCTCGGGCTTAAGCCAATTTGGGAATTCGCCAATGAAATCGTCGTAACTGGCGTGGTGCGTGAGCCACGGATCTGTATCGATCACGCCATCTTCGATGAGGCGGATGATGCGCTGGAAATCCGCCGACAAAGCATTGCGCGAGGCCTTGATGGTGATTTCGGGCCGGTGAATGGCCACGTGCTTGAAGCTCAATTCCTGCGTGGTGATGCCCACGTACAACACTTGCCCCGTGAAGGCGCAAAACTGGAAAGCGTTGGACATCGAGATGTGACTGCCGGTGGCGTCGATGACTGTGATCGGCAGTTCGCCGCCATTCGCTTCGCGCAGGCGATCGGCTTCGGTGCCGTCGTTTTTGAAAACCACCGTGTGATCCACGCCGAGCGTTTCTTTGCAAAACTGCAACCGCGCTTCGTTCATATCCATCACTGTGATTTCCGTCATTGCCACTTTCAAAAACTCAATCACCGCCATGCCAATCGGCCCCGCGCCAATCACCAAAACTTTGTCGCCCTCGCTGGAGGCCGAGCGATTCACGCAGTTGCACCCAATCGCCAGCGTCTCCACCAATGCCAACTGATCCATCGTCAATTTTTCCGAAGAGTGCAACTTGCGCGCTGGCAAAACAAACCGTTCGCACATCCCACCATCCTTGTGCACGCCGATGACCTCCAAAAACTCGCAACAATTCGTGGCCCCCTTGCGGCACGGAAAACATTCGCCGCAATTCATGTAAGGCTCAATCGAACAGCGATCGCCCGCCTGCACATTAGCCACCCCATCGCCCACCGCCAACACCGTCACCCCAAGTTCGTGCCCCGGAATCACCGGATAAGTATAAAACGGCATCTTGCCCAAATCCCCCGCCACATCCGTCCCGCAAATCCCAACGCGGAACACCTCCACCAACGCCTCGCCCGCGCGCGGCTGTGACGGTTCGTCAATATTTGTGGCAACGAATTGCTCAGGTTTTTCGAGGACGATTGCTTTCATGAGTTGTTAATTATTCTCCGGCAAACCCTCAATGTGCCCGATGTCTTTGATGGGCTCGATGATGGCCAGCACTTCGGCGAGCAGTTCTTCGTCCATCGGAGCTGCCGCCCATTTGGCCCAGTTGCGGACGTTGTCGGGGTTGGCGCTGCCGGCGATGGTGGTGGTGATGTCGTCGTTGACTACGCAAAATTGGACGGCGAG
>DQLO01000113.1 GCA_015660155.1 Verrucomicrobiota bacterium | reverse complement strand
CTCATCGAGCTTTCCGCCGCCGAAGGCGACAAGGCAAAACGAAAGAAATATTTTCTGGAGGCCGAGAAAATTCTCGCCGCCGAGATGCCGATGCTGCCGATTTATTTTTACGTGCGCTCCAGCCTCCGCCAGTCGAGCGTGAGAGGCTGGTGGCCCAACGTGCTCGACCATCATCCCTACAAGCACGTGTACCTCGAGGAAGATTGACGCCGCATGCTTCGCTTCATCCTCATCCGTTTGCTGCAGGCCATTCCGGTGTTGTTCATCATCGCCACCATCACGTTTTTCATGGTGCGCCTCGCGCCCGGCGGGCCATTCACCGAGGAGAAAACCATCCCCGTCGAAATCCGCAAAAAGATGGAGGAACACTACGGCCTCGATCGCCCCTTGTGGGAGCAATACCTCCTCTATTTCGGCATCATTTCCAAGGAGGTGGACAAGCATCGGCTGGAGTTTGCCGAAGGCAAAACCACCGCTGAGTTTTCGCCCGAGAACAAAAAATTCACCATCACTGCCACGCGCCAAAGCGTCGTCACCGCGACCGGTCAATCCCCCGGCCAATGGCATTCACGCATCGTGCCCAAGGCCGAGCGTGCCTCGAAAAACCACGAAGTATTCATCTTCCGCCGCGAACGCTCCGGCTTGCTCTTTGGCGAATTGGGGCCGTCCTTCAAGTACATCGGTTGGGATGTTGAGGAACTCATCCGCCGTTCGTTCCCCGTCTCGATGCAACTCGGCCTGTGCGCGCTCGCGATCGCATTGTGCATCGGTCTGCCGGCCGGCATCATTGCCGCGCTCAAGAAAAATTCCCTGCTCGATTACGTGCCGATGTCCACTGCGATGCTTGGCATTTGCCTGCCCACCTTCGTGATGGGGCCGCTGTTGATTTTGATTTTCTCATCCGGCCTCGGTTGGTTTAGCCCCATTGGTTGGTATTCGTGGGGCGATATGGTGCTGCCTTCGCTCACGCTTGGCCTTTACTATGCCGCGTACATCGCTCGCCTCACGCGCGGCGGAATGCTCGAGGTGCTCAACCAGGATTTCATCCGCACCGCCCGCGCCAAAGGCGCCAGCGAAACCCGCGTCATTCTTAAGCACTCCCTGCGCGGCGGTCTGTTGCCGGTGGTGTCCTTCCTCGGCCCTGCCTTTGCCGGTCTCATCAGCGGCTCCTTTGTCATTGAAACTATTTTCTCCATCCCGGGCCTCGGCAAATTTTTTGTCACGGCCGCTTTTAACCGCGACTACACGATGGTCATCGGCACGGTCCTCTTTTATGCCACGCTCATCATTTTGATGAACCTGCTCGTCGACATCCTGCAGGCTTGGCTCAATCCCCGCACGCGCCTCGAGTCATGACCACCGCCGAAGCCACAGCTCAACAAACCGAAGGCGCTTCGCTCTGGCGCGATGCTTGGCGGCGCTTGTCACAAAATCGTATGGCGGTGATTAGCACCGCGATTTTTGGGCTCATCATTCTCACGTGCCTGTTCGGCCCACTGCTCTTCGGCCAACACGATGGCACGGAAAATAATCTGGCCAACAATTTCCAAAAACCCAGCAGCGAACATTGGTTCGGCACCGACGACCTTGGGCGCGATTTGTTTGTGCGCACCCTCGAAGGCGGCCGTGTTTCGCTGGCGGTGGGTTTTCTCGCCACTGCGGTTTCGCTCATCATCGGCGTGGTTTATGGTTCCATCGCCGGTTATGTCGGCGGCCGCACGGATGCGTTGCTGATGCGCATCGTTGATATTCTTTACTCACTGCCCTTCGTCATTTTTGTGATTTTGTTGATGGTGATGTTCGGCCGGAATTTCATTTTACTATTCATCGCCATTGGCGCGGTGGAATGGCTGACAATGGCGCGCATCGTTCGTGCCCAGATTATGGCGCTCAAGGACACCGAGTTCGTCGAAGCCGCCCGCGCGTTGGGCTACAGCAATGCCCGCATTATTTTCGGCCATCTGCTGCCGAACGTGCTGGGGCCGGTCATTATTTATTCCAGCCTCACCGTGCCGGCGGTGATGTTGCTGGAAGCCGTGCTCAGCTTCCTCGGCCTCGGCGTGCAGCCGCCGATGAGTTCGTGGGGCTTGCTCATCAAGGACGGCGCGGAAAAAATTGATGTGTACCCGTGGCTGCTCATTTTCCCCGCCATCTTTTTCTCGGCCACTTTGTTTAGCCTGAATTTTATCGGCGATGGATTGCGCGATGCGCTGGACCCCAAATCATCAAAGGACTGATATGCCACTGCTCGAAGTCGACAATTTGAAAACTTACTTTCACACGCGCAATGGCGTGGTGAAAGCGGTCGATGGCATTTCGTTCACGCTGGAGAAAGGCGAGATTCTCGGCATCGTGGGGGAATCCGGCTCGGGCAAATCGGTGACGGTTCACACTTTGATGGGTCTCGTGCCGCAACCGCCGGGACGCATCGAAGGCGGCACGGCCGTTTTCGACAGTAGCAATTTGCTGACCACTGATGAGGCGGTGCTGAGGTCGTTGCGCGGCAAACGCATCTCGATGATTTTTCAGGATCCGATGACTTCGCTCAATCCGTACCTACGGATTTCCGAGCAGCTCATCGAGCCGCTGCTGATCCACGGCCAAGCTAACCGCGAAGAGGCGTTGAAACGCGCCATCACGATGCTCGAAAAAGTTGGCATGAGCGATGCCGCCGACCGCGTGCATTCGTATCCGCATGAGTTCTCCGGCGGCATGCGCCAGCGCGTGATGATCGCGATGGCGCTCATTACCGATCCCGAAGTGCTCATCGCCGACGAGCCGACCACCGCGTTGGATGTCACCGTACAGGCGCAGATTCTGCAGTTGCTCAAGGATTTGCAAACCGACCTTGGCGTGTCGGTGATTTTCATTACGCACGACTTGGGCGTCATCGCCGAATTGGCCGATCGCGTGGTGGTGATGTATCGCGGCCACATTGTGGAGGAGGGCGATGTGTTGTCGATTTTTGAAAATCCGAAACATCCGTACACCAAAGGATTGCTCGCGTGTCGGCCGCGATTGGAATCGACCTTCAAAGTGTTGCCCACCGTTTCCGATTATCTCGATGAAACAGAAGTGGACGGCAAAATCGAGCTAAGCGAAAAACCCGATGCCGCCGAGCGCATCGAGGCGATGCAGAAAATCGATGAGCCGGAAATCGACGAAACCGATTTGTTGCTGGAGGTGAACGATCTTCACGTGCATTTCCCCGAGCGCAGTGGGTTTTTCTCCGGGCCAAAAGGTTGGGTAAAAGCGGTCGACGGCATCAGCTTCACCGTCCCGCGCGGCAGCACGCTCGGCCTCGTGGGCGAATCCGGTTGCGGCAAAACCACCACCGGCCGCGCCATTCTCAACCTCGTGGCGCCCACCCGTGGAAGCGTAAAATTCATGGGCGTGGAAATCGCCGGCCGCAACGCTGCCGCCATGTTGCCGCTGCGCAAGCGGATGCAAATTGTTTTTCAAGACCCGTACTCGTCACTCAACCCGCGCCTCACCATCGAGCAGGCGCTCACCGAGCCGATGGCAGTGCACGGCATCGGCAGCAGCCACAGCGACCGCCGCGACCGCGCGGCGGCTTTGCTGGAGGAAGTAGATTTGGAACCGCAATTTCTGCGCCGCTATCCACACGAATTTTCCGGAGGCCAACGCCAGCGCATTTGCGTGGCTCGCGTCCTGTCGCTCCAGCCGGAATTCATCGTGTGCGACGAAGCCGTTAGTGCGATGGATGTCTCCGTGCAGGCGCAGGTTTTGAATTTGCTGAAGGAACTCCAAGCGCGCCGCAACCTCACTTACATTTTCATCAGCCACGATCTCAGCGTGGTAAAATTCATGGCCGACACCATGGCCGTGATGCGCGACGGAAAAATCGTGGAACAAGGCAGCGCCGAAGCCATCTACGCCAACCCCGCCGAGGACTACACCCAACGCCTCATCGATGCCATCCCCCGCGACAGCGTGGACTTCATCAGAGATCGCGTGGCGTAAAAATGCGCGGCTGGCACCGGCGGAAAAACCGCGAAGCGGCGAACAAAAAAAGGAGGCATGAAAGGCTGAAACATTCCTCCGGCGTTGGCGATCCTGTGACCCTTCAGGCTTTGGCCTAGTTTTTCTTAGCTTCGCCTTCTTTTGGAGAAGACTCGTTGGTGGAAGGCGCGGGCTCGTTGGTGGAAGGCGCGGGCTCGTTGGTGGAAGGCGTGGGGTTGACGGGCAATTCGGGGCCGATCGGT
>DQLO01000357.1 GCA_015660155.1 Verrucomicrobiota bacterium | reverse complement strand
GGCGTTACCGCGGAGGCCCTCTTCCATGCCGGTGACGAGCTGGTCACGGTCGGCGTCGGTGGGCGCAAGGGCGAGCAGTTTGGCGGCAGTCATTAAATTGGCGGCGGTTCGTTCGGCGGTGAAACGTTGGCCGAGGCGTTTCACCAAATGAGATTGCATCATCGGTGTTTGCCAAATGGACTGGTCGGCGAGGAGTTTGGCAACTTGCGCGCCGTCGCTCACGGCTTTGTTTTCAATGGCCCACCAAAGGAGGAGCGGGATGTGTTTGTCGTTCACGTCCTCATCGCGACGAATGAGCGCGGCGATGATGGGGAAACTGTCCTTGGCGACCCAACGTTTGCAGGAAGCGGCGAGGCAACTGCGGACTTCGGCGTTGGTTTCGGTTTTCGCCAGCTTGAGGAGCTTGGCGCGGAGGGTGGGCGTCATGGTGTGGTCGTCGCCCAAGAGGCGGATGGTCCAGTGGCGGATGAACGGGTGCGAGTGGGTAAGCGTGTGCTCGGCGAGGCGCGGGTTGAAACCGCCGCTGTGGTTGATGGCCCAGAAACATTCCAGCGCGAATTGGCCGTCGCCTTTCATCATAAAACTGGTGAGGCGGGGGATGATGGATTTGTCGCGGCGGTCGGCCAACAAACGCTGGGCAGTTTGGCGATGCCATTTGTTAGGGTGCTTGAGGACGTTGATGAGTTCGCCGCTGGAGAGCTGGCCGAGGTCGATGGGCTTCTGAGGCTTCGCACCCTTGGTGTGCATTCGGTAAATGCGGCCGCTGGATTTGTGCCACGTGTCGCGCGGGTCGAGATGGCTCAGGCGACTGTCGTACCAATCGGCAAAATACACCGCGCCATCGGGGCCGGCTTTGGTGTCGACAATGCGGAACCATCGGTCGTCGGTGGTGACCATCGGCGGCGTGTCGTCGGTGCGGAAGGTGGAGGTATCCGTGTAAATTTTGCTGGCTTGCACGCGATTGACCAGCGACATGCCGGCGATGATGTGGCCTTCGTAGTTGGGCAACGCGCCGCCTTCGTAAACAATCATCGATTGCGGGAAGCGCGGCTTGTAGCCCTCGTGCGCCATGTGTTGGAAAAATCCGAAGGCATACGGGTTGATGAGCGGCCCATGCTTGGCCCAGCTTTTGACGAAGCAACCGCCTTGCGGATAATGCACGCCGCGCGTGTTGCCATGGTTGGTGCCGGAGAAGGTGCGGCCGTTGCTATCAAAATCCAGACAATACGTATTGCCACCGCCCTCGGCGAAAACCTCGAAGCGTTTGGTCGGCGGATGATAGCGCCAAATCGCCTGCCCAAGAAACTTGATGCCCTGGATGTCTGCCGTGCAAGTACTGCCGTGCGCGCCGTAAATCCAGCCGTCCGGCCCCCAGCGCAGGCTGTTCGCGCCCGAATGAGTGTCCTCCAGTCCGAAGCCGGTGAGATGCACCGTCGGGTCGCCATCGGGAATGTCGTCGCCATTTTTGTCCGGATAAAAAAGCAAATACGGCGGCATCAGCACCCACGCCCCGCCGCGGCCGGTGATGACGCTGCGCGCCATGTTCAAGCCGTCGAGGAAGGTCTTGTGTTTGTCGAAAACGCCATCGCCGTTGGTGTCCTCGTGAATGGTGATTTTGTCCTTGCCGCGAAAATGATTGGGCGGTGGAGGCGGCACTTTGTCGAACACTGCGCGCAAGTACTTGTCGTATTCCAAAATCTTGATACCCGCCGGAAAGGGATACTGTAAATACTGCGTCACCCACAACCGCCCGCGCTCGTCGAAATACATATTGAGCGGCTGCGCCACAGCCGGCTCATGCGCCACCACCTGCATCGCCAGCCCCTCGGCCATCTTCAGCTTCTTGATTCCCTCCGCCGGAGTGGACGGCTTCGACCCATCCGTCAACGCCCCGCGCCCTTTGAAATTCTCCACAAATGGCTTGAGCGAATCGCCAAACTTTTCCTTCGGCTTGTCAGCCGCAGCCAAAGAAAATGCAATCGTGAGGAGGAAAACAGCAATCAACTGGTGCATCCGGCGATTGTGACGCACCCCCGCCGCGCGTCAAAGAAATAACCCCGCCAAGCCCCGCAACGCCATTGCCAAGCTCAGCAATATCCCCGCATCATCCGGCAAGGCCATTGCCGAGCTTGGCAACGCCCCCGCCGTTCACGGAAACGCCTTCGCCACCCTCGGCGAAGCCTTCGCCGGCCTTGGGAATGCCCTCGCCAACCTCGGCGACCTCCTCGCCACCAACGGCAAAACACCCGCCAGAACCAGAAACCGTGTGCGTTGGGTTCGATTCCCAAAACACATCCCACTCTTTCCCAATTGGAATCTTGGAATTCTTCTGATTGGGCTCAGAGATGGCTCAGAGAATTAGTCGTGGATACAACTGTGTAATCTGTGTCGAGATATGTGAGATCTCCCGGGAGATTTGGGTCTCACCGTGATTGATGAGTTACCTGAGATGATTGGGTGGGTGAAGGGGTTATTTGATTTGTTTATAGGTAAATTGAGCTTCTTTGGGGGTGTCTTCCTGTTTCCCGTCTATCATTTCTCCAATTTCAGTAAGGCTACCGTCGGCATTGATTTGGTTAATGTTTACAACCATGCCGACTTCGGGATCATTAGTAGTTATGTGAATCTTATTGTTTGTTACTTTCCATTTACCCTCCTCAACACTCTCTCCATCCTCATACAGTTCATACACTCCATCCTTTAGTAAGCCGAACTTAACAGTCTCATCGTCTTCCTTTCCTTCGTAGATACCAGTGGCCTTGTCTTCGGGAGGTATAAGTAAATCTGTAAAAAAAGCCATGAATAGGATAGCGCCCGACAATATCGATGAAATATGAAGTAAAGAATACTCCAATCCAAATTCAAACTGAGGATGGATCGATGTATGCAAATGCCATACCACAACTGAAACCAAGTGCACCCACGCTGCCCATTTTTTAAACATGAGAAGTCCAATTAGGGAAACCGGTATCAATATAAATGAAATCACACCGGTTGCTAACCAGACTTCCTCCGGCAAAATGCGATCGTAAACCATAGTGACTAAAGGGCGCTCGCTTTGGATTTGATATTCCGCAAACTGGGGTGATAACTTGGCAAGAGAAGAAGGCCATGCTTCACGCCAAATAAAAAAAGCAGTAACAGGCAAGTAACAGGCAATTTTTGCAGCAACTAATAACCTGAACTTTGATTCGAGTTTCATGAGAGCCAGTGTCTTCTGTATGTACGGATCGTTTTTTTCTTCCCACACCCCGCAACCAACAGTCCTATCAAAATTGAAACCAGTACTTCCATTGCCTGCGAGAATCCTACCCCACCATCCTGATTCAGGGAAGTTCAGAGTATCAATATGACCCCCCTACACCCGGCGGCTGGTGGCCCT
>DQLO01000133.1 GCA_015660155.1 Verrucomicrobiota bacterium | reverse complement strand
CGCATCCTTGACGGACACGAGATACACTTTGCCCTCGGGCGCGGCGTACGCGCCGTCTTTTACATCGCGAATGATGCCGCGCAGTTTGATGCTCTCGCCGGGCTGATACGCCGGGCGATCGGTGTACAAATATCCCTTCGCGGCAAGGCTCGTGCCAAACTGCAGCCCCGTGAGGCCGACGACATTCGCGGCCACGTGACCGTCGGCAATCGCGAACACGCGGAGGTTGCCGTTGGCTTTCAGCTCTTTGTATTTGCCGCGAAACACGCCGTCCTTTTCGGTGGTGCCGGTGGCGAAAACTTTTTTGCCATCGCTAAAGAGCACCTTCACGTCGGCAGCCGGTTTGCCGGTGCGGCGATTTTCCACGAACACCAACGCCTCGGTGCGGGAGCTTTTGAGAATCAAATCCAAATCACTGCGGATCACCAAAGTAGTGGCCTCAAAATCGTTGTCGCTGATGTTAATCAAACACACGCCCGATTTATTTTTGTCGAAGGGCACTTCAATGGATTGCTCGCTCGGACGATAATCGGCGTAATCGGCAATCTCCACTTCCCACGATTTGTCCGGCTCGATGAGCGCGATGTCGAGGTGATCGATGTTGCCGATCGCGTGCGTCTTGCGGAAGTACGCTTCGAGATCGAGGAAGTATTGCTTCACCGTTACCTTTTTTATATTTCGCGTGGTGAGCTTCACCATCGGCTTTTCGTCCGTGCGAAACTTGCGGCCGGTTTGCAAAACCAACGAAGGCTTGGTCATCAACGCCACGCGCGCGCGCGCGTTGCCGGCTTTGCTGCCCCACGAGAGCTTGCGATACGCCACCAACGCTGCCGCGAGGTCGCCCAGTTTTTCTTCGTAAATTAATCCAATGCGATACAGTGCTACCGAGCTTTCCTCCGTGCCGGGATATTTGCTGACGAGCCGTTGCCATTCGGCGATGGCTTTGCGGTATGCCGCTTTCACCGCGTCATCCGTGGGTTTGGCTTTGGCGGCTACTTGGGGGTCATCCTGTTTTGATTCCAAATCCGCTGCGGATTGATACGCGATTTGGCCGAACAAAAACAAAATCCGCGCCGCGCGACTGTCCAACGGATTGGCCGTGAGAAACGTCTCAAAGAGCTTGCGCGCCTGTGCGTATTCCTTCGCCTCCACGGCATCCATCGCCACTTGATATTGGCCGTTGATAATGCCGCGCTGGCAGTTGGCCCACTGCGGGCCGTCGGGATATTTGTTGATGTAACTTTGAAATGCCGCCGAGGCTTCGGTGTATTTCTTTTGGCCAAAGCGAATTTGCGCCACTTGATGCAGCGCCTCTTTTTCCCAAGTATCCTGCAGCTTCGCCGGCGTGCCGCCCGTGATCGGAATGATCGCCGTCAATGCATCGCCCGCGGGGAGCTTGTGATTTTTCTTTGCGATGAAATCATTGTACGCCGCGATGGCGTCATCCGAGCGACCGGCTCGATGGTACACCTGCGCGATCCACCACGCGGCATAAACCGAGCGCGGATCGTCCGTGTGTTGTTTAAGGAAATCACGCGCCGCCTTGATGCCCAGCTCCAGTTCGTGCGCGGCGGAATTGGGCAAACGATACGTGTTGATAATCGACCAACGCGAATCGGCCACCAACTTCGCCTGCGCGTCATCGGCCTTTTGCGCTGTGATGAGCTTCAGCAAATCCTCCAGATTCACGCGGCCCGCCGCCAATTGATTCGCCTTCAACTGCGCCTCCGCCAAATGAAACCGCGCCGCCAGCGAATGCTTGCCGGCCGCAGCGGGGTTTTCCTTTTTCAATCCACTCGCTCGCGCCGCGCTGCCCACCGGCCCCATCCAGTCCGGATCGAACTCCACCAAGTACGCGCGGAAATCCTTGATCGCCTGCGCCGGATTATTCGCCTGTTGAATCGCGCGCGCTTTCTTGAACATCACCGCATCACGCAACTCACGCCCAATCTCCATCGCCAGCGCCTTGTTGTATAAATTGTACGCTTTACCGTAGTTGGGCGGCGGCGCTTTCAAATCATCCTTGCCCGGCTTCTTCGCCAACGCATCTGCGAAATGAATAATCACACTCGCCACATCCTGCTTGCGCGCTGCGGAAAGCAACCGCGCTGCTTCCGTTTCATAAATCGCCTCGGCACTTTTATAATCGCGCTTCTGCACAAACGCGTTCGCCTTCAGAAACCGCCCCTTGTGCAGCCAAACCGATTTCGGATGATGCTCCGCCAATTGTCCGAGCGTACCGATGCAGTCGTCGTAAAGCTTGCCGTGATACTGCGCCAACGCCTTGAGATACAGCGCCTCGTCCGCCTGTTTGCCCTTCGCCGCCACCGCCTTCTCCAGCGCGGCCACCGCCGCCGGATAATCCTTAGCCCGCAAAGCCGCTTGGCCCGCCTGAAGATTGGGATCCACCTTCGGCGCTTTGGGTGCTTTCGGCGCGGCCGCCGCAGTCGCAAACCACGTTGAGAAAAGGAGAGAGAGAGAAACCAGATGCAGTGTTTTCATAATGATAAAGAATAAGCCTGTGACACCGTGACGGAACGCCGACCATCCTCAGCCTGCAACCGCCCCAAGGCAATCATTTGATATCAACGGGTCAATGGAAAACCCGTGTAAATTGGACGGAATCAACCCGCCAATGCCCCGAGGGTTAACCGCAGATGACGCAGATTCCACAGATGGTTTAACTGCGTCCATCTGCGAAATCTGTGGTTGAAAAATAGTTTACCGCAGAAACGCTTCGTGCAAGCCGCCGTCTACGCTGATGATTTGGCCGCAGGTTTTGCTTAGGCGTTTTGTGAGTAGCAGATAAAATGCTTCGGCTTGGTCTTCGGGGGTGATGGGGTCGTTTGTGAGGGTGCGGCTGGCGTAGAATTTGGCGAGCTTGGCGCGCAATGTATCGTCGCTGTCTTTGGCGGTGTATTTGATTCCGTATTTGGCGAGGGAGCCGATGACTCGGTCGCGCGGGAACATGCTGCTGCCCTGCACGACGGTGGCGGGGGCCACGGCGTTGACGCGGACGGTGGGGGCCAGCTCGATGGCCAGCTCGCGGACGAGATGGTTGGCGGCGGCTTTGGAGGTGTCGTAGGCGATGCTGCCGCGTTTGGCGACGACGGCGTTGGCGCTGGTGGTGAGGATGAGGTTGCCGGAAAGGCCTTGGTCGCGCCAGGTGTTGGCGGCTTCGTCGGCGACGATGTAGCTGCCCTTCACGTTGACTCCGAAGGTGAAATCCCATTTGTCATCGGGGATGTGTCCGGTCGTATCGCTGGGCCAGAAGACGCCGGCGGTGACGCAGATGCTGTCGAAGCCGCCGTAGGCGAGGGCGACGTCATCGAGCATCGCGCGGACGCTTGCGCGGTCGGTGATGTTGCACGCAAGGCCGAGGGCGGGGCCGCAGTTGCTGATGCCGCTGCCGGCGACGCCAATGCCCACGCCGTATTGGTCGGTGATTTCCTTGGCGG
>DQLO01000030.1 GCA_015660155.1 Verrucomicrobiota bacterium | reverse complement strand
TCGCCCGTGCGCCTCACCAACACCCTCATCGCGCTGCAATCCAAAAACGGCATCGACGCCATCCGCGCCGCCGACGGCACCAAAGCGTGGAGCTACGAAGGCGGCGCATCCACCATCCCCTCCAGCACCCTGCGCGGCGGCGTGCTGTACATTCCCTCCCACGGCATCACCGCGTTGGAGCTCAACAAAGCCGACGCCGAGAACACGCCCAAAGAATTGTGGCAAAGCCGCCGCCTCTCCCCCGGCACCGCCAGCCCCGTGGTGCTCGGCAACAAAGTATTTACCATCAACAGCGCCGGCGTGCTCACCGCCGGCAACCTCCAAACTGGCGAACGCATTTGGCAAACCCGATTGAAAGGCCCCTTCAGCGCCACCCCCGTGGCCACCACCACGCATCTTTATTGCGTCAACGAAACCGGCCTGTTGCAAATCGTGGACACGCGCGGCAAAGAAGGCGAAATCACCGGCACGCTGAATCTCGACGAACAAATCCTCGGCAGCCCCGCCGTGGGCAGCGGCGCGATTTATGTGCGGAGCAATGCGAAGATTTATAAGATAAGTGAGTAGTGGTTTGTGAGTAGATGTTGGCCCTCCGGGCCACGGACGATCATTCCCTACTCACTATTCCCTCTCCCCGCCCCGGCAATTCCAATTCTTCGGTTTGGAAAAAACTTTGGTACAGGCGCGGGATTAAAAATTTCAACACGCTCGCCACCGGCACGGCGAAGATCATTCCGGCGAGGCCGGCGAAGAGGCCGCCGAGTAATACCACGATCAGCGTTTCCAAAATATTCAGCCCCAGTGCTTCGCCGACGAATGCGGGGTAGAGGAAGAGTTGCTCGACAATCAGATTCATCGTCACGTACGTGGCGCCGATGAGGCCGAGCAAAGTCAGATCCGCGTGGCCGGTGACAACGCAAACACTGATGGTAAGCACCACGCTGACGAGCGGCCCGAGGAAGGGCAGCAACACGGTGAGGCCCGCCACCATCCCGAGCGGCACGGCATAGGGCACACCGAGCAGCAGGAAGACGGTGATGTAAATTACGGTTTCGATTATGATAATCCACAGGTAACCGCGCACCCAGGTTTTGAGTTTGAAGAAAACTTCGTTGATGACCTCGGCGGCGCTGCGGAGGGTCTCCTCGCTGGTGGTGGGCAGCCACGAGGTTTCGAACAGGCTTTGCACAAGGTAATCGCCTTCCTTGGTGTCCTTGCTATCACTGCTATGACGCCGATGATAGGCGGCCATTTTGCCAAGGAAAAATGAAAAGAAGAAAATCGCCAGCAGCGTGTTGAGCAAAAAATTGCCAACCGTCCCGAGGATGGATGCCGCGGCGGCCAAGGCTTTGCCGGTGCTGCTCATCACGGATTTTTTTTCACCGGCAGCTTCACCGGAGCCGCTCATAAATTTCTCTTTTAGATTTTCAAATGCCTTGGGGTCATCGAGCGTGGTTTTAAGTTCCTTGGCAGCATCGCCAATGAGCGGCGCGCCGGTGGCTTTGCCAACGAGACCGGCGAGTTGGATGCGGGCTTTGTCGGCATCAATATCCTTCGGCTTCACGCTGAGAGTCACCACCACCAACCCGCCCACGATGAGCAACAGCGCCAGCACCACGGTGAGCACGGTGGCATTGCACGCGCGACCGATGGCGGCTTGGGTTTTTTCCTCGTCGGATTCCGGCTTGGGTTCGGCGGGTTTGGTTTTGCGGAAGAGCCCGTTAACGGCACCGATAATCCACGCGAAGGGTTTCACGAGCAAAAACTTTGCCAACCGGAAAAGCTTGGAGAGGATTCCGTTTTCCAAAAAACTGCTCGTATAACGCTGCTGCAATGGCAGGAAAAAATAAGCGAGGATGAGGCCAAAGAGCACGGCCTTCAAAAAGGTGGCGGTGAGAATGAAAATGCCGATGACCACCACCGACGCGATGAGGCCGGTGCTGCTGCGCACGAGTTTCATCCGGCGATTGTGCTGCTCCAGCGCGGCGGCTTCCTCGCGTTGGAAAGTTTCCTCGGCAATGCCCAGCTCGCGCGCGATGCGGTGCATGCATTCCTCCTCGGCCTCCGCGTATTGGTTGTCGGCAAAGGCAGCGGTGAAGAGGGCGCGCAGGAGAATTTCTTTTTCTTCAGCGGTCAGCGATGCCAACCCGGCGCAGACTTCGGCGAGGTCGGGGGCTTTGTCTTCGGCGAGCATTTGTTGGAGCTGCGCGGCGGCGGCTTCGCCGTACACATCGCGCACCAGCGTGGCCACGGCCTGTTGCTCGGTGGCGGAAACCTTGCCGTCGGCGCGCAGCACGATGACGAATAGCTGCAGCATATTTTGCAGCAGCAATTTTTCATCCGGATCGCCCGCGTGATGCGCGATGACTTCGCGCACGGAATCCACTGCTTTGGATAAAGGGTTCACCAGCGTACCGGTGGCCCGCGAAAAAAACGACGGTGTCTCCATTCCAACCTCCTTGAGCGCAGCCTAAACGCCGCGCCCACGCAAACAAGGGCGCATTATTCACAGAATGGATTTGTGCGTCGGTGCTACTTTTTGAGATAGCGAGCGTCGCTGTCCTTGAGAAATTTCGCCCGGGCCTTGGCGGGATTGAAATCTTTCGCCAACCCGTACCGTTCGGAAACCGCCTCGGCGGCGTTGGGTTGATAGGCCACTTTCGGCAACCGCATAGAAACGGAAGTCTCCGCCGCCTCCACTTTACCTGCGGTTATGGTGAGCAGATTATTTTTGTGTTCAAACAGGACGCCTGCCTTGCGGAACAATTTCAAATCATCAACGTCCAATTCGCGAAAATTTTTCTCGGTCAAGGGCAACTGAAAACGCAATTGCTGGCCCTTGAGTGTGAGGAATTCCATCTTGGCGAGGGCGGATTTCTCGAGCAACTCGATATTGGGATCGCCTTCTTCAAAAGTCCTAAAGATGTTTTCGCCTTGCAGATAAGAGGCCCGCATTACAGCGTTAAATTCCCGGATGAGTTTGCCCGCGTTTCGAAGGGTGACTTGTTGCGTGGCACAGAGGCGTTTTTGTTCATTGAGATAAAACGGGCCGTTTTTAATGGTCACACTTTTTTTGAGCAACTTCATCCAGACTAGCGATTGCCGTACAACATCCGCCTTAGCTTTGGGTTCAATGCCTTTTTGCAATTCGGCCTCTCCCCCATTGATAAACCGATCGATGTCCTTGGCATTGTATTCGAAAACCCAGTTGGCAAAGAAAAACGTCCGTTGACCGTTGACCACGGAGTGGAGTTGTTCGCGTTCGGTTTCGGTGAGGCCGTGCTCTTGGTCTTCGCCGTGGATGCCTTCGTAGTGTTGCCAGATGACGAGGGTATCGGTCTCGGGATAATGGCGGAAGACGAGGGTTTGTTTTTCAAATTCAATGCAGCCGGGCAGCAGCAGCACAGCAAGGCAGGTGATGAGTTTCTTCATAACGAAAAAACAATGCGGGCAGCCGCCGCGGTGGGCAAGGGGAAAACTTGCGGCGAGAGGGTGGATGGCGTAGGGTGGCGGCATGATGTCGAGGGGCAAATGGAATTCAACGAAATTGGGTCTACTGGTGGCGGTGTTGGCGTGCGCGTGGGGCTGCAGCAAGCCGGACTATGATGGCAACCGGGAAAAGGACGCCGCAGCGGGACATCGGCCCAGCCAGATTGAATGGGGCGTGATTTATCAGGAGGGGAACAAAGAGAAATATCCGAAGGATCTCGCCAAGGCGGCGCGGTGGTATGAACTGGCGGGCACGACGACGAATTACACGGTGGCCAGTGGCGAGTCGCGCTGGCAAATCAATGAACGGTTTGGGATTCCGCTGGAGCTGATTCGCGCGGCCAATCCGGAAGTGGATATGAACCGAATCAAGGGCGGCGAGGTAATCACCGTCCCCGGCGCGCGCATTGCGCAATTTAATTTGGGGATGCTCTACGAACAAGGCATGGGAGTGAAGCAAGACCTCCCGCAAGCGGCAATATGGTACACGCGCGCCGCCAAAGCCGGGCTGGCGGATGCCCAATTTACACTGGGGTATTTGCTGGAAAAAGGCACCGCGAGCGGCACAATCGTAGATACGCCCGATTTAGTGGGGGCCGTGCATTGGTACAGCCGCTCCGCCAACCAAGGCTTCGGCCCGGCGCAACAAAACCTTGCTCAACTGCACATGAAAGGACAGGGAACCACGCAGAACCTAGTGCGGGCGTACAAATGGTTTGCCCTCGCGGGACGCAATGCCAAGGAATACCAGATGCCACCCAGCACGAAGGCGGAGTTTAAAAAGAAATTATCCAAAGAAGAATGGAACGCAAAAGTGAAGCGTGACGAGGCGCTGAAGGAAACCGAGAAAAACATGGCGGCCGCCACGGCCCGGCTGGAGGGAGCCATGCCGCCGGCAGATCTTACGCGCGCCAAGCAACTGGTGGAAACCTTCGTGGCCAAGCGCGAAAAATAAACCCGGCGCGCACTTCGCACGATGGATTTTTGGAACTCACACATCCTCCCGCGTCTGACGGCGGTGGAAGTCATTGAGTGGTTCACGTTCGCGGTGAACATCCTCGTTTATGTTTTTTCCAAAACCATCGCCTCGCGCTACGGCGCCATTCAGGACGAGGCGCGCATGCGATCGCGCCTGCGCATTTTGCACGGGTTCAACCTCATCGTGTTCATCACATTCATTCTCTCGGTGGCCATTCACAGCGAGCGGTTTCCGGCCGGGCAACTCAGCCAAACCTGCCTCACGTTGCTGTGCGCATACCTCGTCATCCATCTAGCCGAGGCGCTGTTGCTCTCGCGATACGGCAAGGAAATCACGGTGATGGGGTTCACGCGCCGGGTGGAAACCTCCACCTCGCGCACGCTGGAATTGCTGGCGTACTTTATTATTTTGGTGGGCGCGGTGGTGGTGCTCGTCAACGTGTGGGGGCTCAAGGATTCCCTGCAAACCACCGGCGTACTCGGCTTCCTCGCGTTGCTGGTATTCATCACCAAGGATTATTGGATGCGCGATTTCCTCAGCGGCATCCTGCTCATCAGCAGCGAACGCCTCGGCCGCGGCGACGTGATCGCCATCCCCGCCGAGAACGTGCTCGGCATCGTGCTCGAAATCCGCTCGCGCCAAACCCACATACGCGACCTCGTGCACGGCCACGACATCATGCTGCCCAACGCCTGTCTGCTCACCAACCGTGTGGACCTTTACAAGCAAAACCCCGGCGGCCCCTTCAAAGATTATGTGGATTTCAAAATCGGCTACGGCGCGCCCGTGGAAACCGTGCGCGACTTTCTGAACGCCGTGCACGCAAAAGCCGCCGCGACGGTTGAAGGCATCGAGGCGGAAAAGGATGCCCACATCGCCCTCAAGGAAAACGGCGACCACGCCGCGCGCTGGCGATTGGCGTACGTTCTGAAAAATCCGCACCAACTGTTGGCCGTCCGCGATGCGGTAAACCTCGCGGCCTACGAGCTACAGGAAAAATTTGGCCTCAGCATCAGCACCCCCACCACTCACTTGCTGGAATCGCGCTCGGGCAATTCCGCCAGCGCTTCGAGTAGCGTGGAGAGCACCAAGTCGCCGGATAAATCATAGTCGCACGTAGTCACCCACGCGTCGTAATCGGCATCGCCGGTGGGATGCTTCGTGCCGTGCACCACGCGGGCGAGCACTTTTTCTTCCGTGATGGCCGGCTCAAATGGCTCGTCCGGAATCCAGCCTTTCAACCCGTGCACCACGCCGGGGCGCGGATCCACCATGTGCAGCGCGCAGGAATTGCTATAAGGCATCACGTAGCTATCGCACAGGCTGAAGCACGCCAGCGCCTCGGTGAACGATCGCCCCACTGCGTCGATGATGTGCGCGTCGGTTTGCAAAATTTCATCCGCGCTACCGCGCACATCCCCCATCCCATCCAAGACAAACGCCGCGCGCGGATATTTTTCTGTGACCGCCTCGACCAAGCGGCTCAAGTGCGCCCCTTCGTCCACCCACTTGCGATTATGCGCGCGCAGGGTGAGCCACACCACCGGCCAACGGTCGCGCAGTTCCGCCCGCATCTGCGCGTACTCCGCCGGATGCCGCCGCCGAAAGCCCTCCTGCAGCGCCGCCTGCATCGCTGCGGGCATATGCGATTGGCACCCCATGCGTCCCACCAACAGACCGCGCTCCAGCACGGCATCAAAAAAAGTAACCGCCCACGGCAATTCGGATTCGTCGAGGGAGATCGCCTCACGCGCCACTTCCTCGGGCAGTTGCTGCGACAAATCGAGAGCATCAAAAGGACCGGTCAACAACGCCGCGGCTGATTTGTTTTCATTGAAAAGCTTCCACAACATCGGAAATTCCTCGCGCAATTGATGGCCCACATTGGGGTGAAAAGATTGCGTGAGTACCAAGCGATGATCCGCCTCGGCCGCGCAATAAGCCTCCACTGCCGCTTCGCGGCCAAGCATCAGCTCCTCCAGCATCCGGCAGCTCATCGCCAATCGCGCCGGTTCCCAGCCCATTTGCAGCACCGGATGCGCGTGGTTCATGATGCTCACCACCTGTTTGCGTTTAGGAAAATAAAAACCCACCAAGCGCGGCGGATGAAATCCGACAATTAAATAATGTTCCTCGGGATCGTCGAACCGATAAAAAACCGGATTCAAAACCGTGTCGCCATGGGCCGGCAACGAGCAGCGGGTGGTGATCGCTTGGCCGGTTTCGAGGTGGAAGGATTGCAAATAGCCGCGCTGCACGAGGTCGATTTGAAACCGATACACCCCGTGCCGCCAATCGGCGTGCGGCAGCTCCGCCTCCATTTCCTGAAAATGCACCAGCGCGCGGCGCAGGCCTTCGGGGTAAGGGATGTCCGCGCGCCACGGTGTGTGCTGCGCATCGCCAAAGGAAACGCCGGGACAGGCGGAAAAATCGAATGCCTCGAGAACCGCGATGTCTGTCGGCGTATCGCTCATCGACCGAGGGCAATCTCCTTTGCAAAGTAAGTGAGGATGAGATCCGCGCCCGCGCGTTTGATGGCCAGCAGCGATTCGTCGCGCGTAGCGGCGAGGTCCAGCCAACCGCGCTCGGCGGCGGCGTGAATTTGCGCGTACTCGCCGGAGACTTGATACGCCGCCAGCGGTAAATCGGTGAGCTGGCGCATCCGGCAGAGGATGTCGAGATACGCCCCGGCGGGTTTCACCATCAAAATATCCGCGCCCTCTTCAATATCCAGCGCGGCCTCCACCATACTCTCGCGCGGGTTCGCGGGGTTGAGCTGATACGTGCGCTTGTCAATATACGCCGCGCCGTCCGCCGATTGGCTGCCCACAGCATCGCGGAAAGGGCCGTAAAACGCCGAGGCGTATTTTGCCGAATACGCGAGGATGGAAACGCCCGTGTGCCGCGCGTCGTCCAGCGCGGAACGAATCGCTCCCACGCGGCCATCCATCATATCCGAAGGCGCCACCCAATCCACGCCAGCCTCCGCGTGGGCCACGGCCATTTGGGCGAGGATCGCCACCGTGGCATCGTTGGCCACATCCGTGCCCTCGGCGTTCAACACGCCATCGTGGCCGTGCGTGGTATAAGGATCCAGCGCCACATCGGTGATGACGAGCAATTCCGGCAACGCCTTTTTCAACTCACGCACCGCGCGCAGCACAAGGCAATCTGGATTAAGCGCCTCGGTGCCGGAATCATTTTTTAATTCCGCAGGCGTCACTGGGAACAACGCCACCGCCTTGATGCCCGCCTCGCTCGCCTCGCGGCATTCACCCACCAAACCCGCAATCGTGTGCCGCCGCACGCCGGGCATCGAAGGCACCGCTTCGGCATCGCCCTCGCCATCTTTTACAAAGAGCGGCCAAATCAAATCATCCACCGTCACACGCGTCTCCTGCAACAACGCGCGCGTGGCGGCATTGCGCCGAAGACGGCGCGGGCGGCGGCTTAAATTTTGTTCAGCATCAGCCATGGTAAATTACATTGCGGGCACAAGCTCAACTCCTTTGGTGACTGGGAGGCTACTCGTAAAACGCCTTAATTTCAAGGTGTTTTACGCACGAACCCTTGCGAAATCCAAAAATTCAGGTTATATTTTTCCCATGACCAAACCTCGACCGACCAAGCCCAAAGGCTTCACCCTCATCGAGATGCTCGTCGTCATTGCCATCATCGGCATCCTCGCCAGCATGCTGCTCCCCACCCTCGCCCGTGCCATGGCCAAGGCCAAACGCATCCAGTGCATGAGCAACCTCAGCCAACAAGGCAAGGCGCTCATCATGTTCGCGCTCGATAACGATGACCGCATGCCCTGGCAGCTCACCCCCAGCGGACAGGCCAACCACTTCGGCGGCAACTTCGCGCCCGACCCCGGCTCGGTGTATGCCATCCGCGATCTCAAGCGCGACGTGGTCACCGCCAAAATTTTATGGTCCCCCTGCGATGCCACCCGCGAGGCCGCCAACGAAGTGGCGGTGATGGATTGGAAACAATTTAATACCCGCGATGGCCGGCCCATTCCCAACAAAGCTCTGAGTTATGTGTTTATACAAGGCGGCGACTTTGGCCGACCTTCCACCATATTGGCCGCCACGCGCAATCTTTCCTCGGCCGATCTCGTCACCGCGCACTGGGCCGGCAGCGACGACGAGGATGAACAGGGCAACCCACCGCCCACCGCCATGACCAGCCTGTTTGCAGGACAGGGGCAAATGGTGATGGCTGACGGCAGCGCCAAGCTTTGCAATGACGGCGACCTCAGCAGCGCCGGGATGCTAGTGAAGCCGCACATCGAATCCGTTGGCGGCGTCACACTCGGCAAGGCCAGCACCCGCGTATTGCACGGCTATGGCAAAACCGACCAGACCGAACGCGTGCTGCGCGGCCTCACCGCCTCGCTGGCCCGCGCCAAGGAAGAGGGGAAAAATGTTTATCTTCTGTTCACCGGATCCGACTGGTGCCCCCCCTGCATGGCGTTGGAAAAAACCGTGCTGCAACACCGCCTATGGACGGCCTTTGCCTCTGAGGGTTTGGTGATTCATATTTGTGATTTCCCGATCAACCGCGGTGTAAACCGCGAAACAGAACGCGAAAACGACCGCCTCAAAGCCAGTTTTGGCGTGAACAATTTCCCCACACAAATCATCCTCAACGGCGAAACCGGCAAAGAACTACGCCGCCGCGTAGGCTACACACGCGGCCCCATCACCCCCTACGTCGCCTGGGCCCGAGGCAATTAGCAGCGCATGGAAAACGATCCCATTCGCAAACGACTCATCGTCTTTGGGCTGATCGCCGCACTGGCCGTGGGCTTCATGGCGCGGCACTACTGGTTCGGCCCCGGGAAGACAACCCTCACCTTTGCCACCGGCCAACGCGGCGGGCTTTACCACGAACTGGGCCAAGCCATTGCCGACGAGGTGCAACAAGCGCACCCGCACCTTCACATTCAACTAGTGGAAACCACCGGCAGCCTCGACAACGCCAACCGGTTGCAAAAACAAACTGCACACCTCGCCCTCCTGCAAAACGACACCCAAGCCGGCGCGCACGTGCGCAGCCTCACCGCCGTTCATCCCGAGCTACTGCACTTTCTCTGCCACCACAAAGCGGGCATCCAATCCATTCGCGATCTCGCCGGCAAAACCGTGGCCCTCGGCCCCAAGGGCAGCGGCTCGGAAAAATTCACCCGCGAGTTTCTGCGCTTCGCCGGTTTCAGTAAAAGCCAACTCACGCTCGTCAATCTGCCGCTGGATGAGGCAACCCAACAATTGATGACCGGCAAAGTAGATGCGTTGCTCTTCCTCACTGGCCTCGGCAACGGCGCCTGCCAGCGCGCCTTGCAATCCGGTCAGGTACACCTCACCCCACTGGCCCCGCTCACTGCATCCTCCGATACCCGCTTTGGAGCCCAAATCTTGGCCGATGGGTTCCGCGTGCATTACCCGCACGCATCACCGCACACCATCCCGTTGCTGGCTTATTCCGGCCAACCTGTGTACCCCATCGGCACCGTAGGCGTAAAAGCCGTGCTCGCGTGCCACACGAATCTGCCCGATGAAATCGCCGAAACCCTCACCCGCACTCTCTATGAACATCGCGCGGCCCTGTCCCAAAAACATTCCGCCTTCAGCAGTCTCGATGAACAATCCTCCACCGCGCACCTGCAGTTTCCTCTGCACCCGGGCGCGGAAAAATTTTTCCGGCGCACCGATCCCGGGTTTTTTGCAAAACATGTCGAGATGATGGGCTTCATTCTCACCTTGATTTTGATCCTTTGGAGCGTGCTCGTTTGGGCCCAGCGCTGGTTCCTCCAAAGTCGGAAGAACCGCATCGAC
>DQLO01000276.1 GCA_015660155.1 Verrucomicrobiota bacterium | reverse complement strand
TATGTGGAAGCCGAGGTCGGCGAAGACCCCGACAAGCGCGATTACATTGTCTCCAACAAACGCCTGCTCGACACCGGTTTTGAAACCGAATGGGATCTCGACCGCGGCATCACAGAATTGATCAAAGGCTACACCATCATCCGCAACTCAATTTATTCCAACGTGTAATGCCCGCGCCGAGTGACATCACCGCCCTCATTCTCGCGGGCGGCTTCGGCACGCGCGTGAAGGATTTGCTGGGCGACCTCCCCAAACCGATGGCGCCCGTCAACGGCAAACCCTTCGTCGAATGGATCGTCCGCTGGCTAAAAGCCCAAGGCGTGCGCGAGGTGGTCATCTCCACCGGTTACGGTTCCGAATATGTGGTGAATCACTTTTCCGCACAACCCGTTCCGGAAATGAACGTGCAATGCGTGGCCGAACTCCAGCCGATGGGAACCGGCGGCGGCCTCGCTTATGCGGCCGCCCAATGCGGCGCATCACCGGAAGCGTGGTTGGTGCTCAATGGCGACTCATTAATTTTTGCAGACGTCGCCGCGTTGTGCAGTGACCTCGGCGAAGCCGATGGCGTGATGGTCACCCGCGCCGTGCCGGACACCGCCCGCTACGGCAGCGTGCGAGCCGACGCGACAGGTTGCATCACTGCCTTCGAGGAAAAACAACCCGGCGCGGGCCACATCAACGGCGGCATTTATTTGCTGCGCCATTCGGTGCTGGAAAGTTTTCCGGAAACACGCCCGTTGAGTTTGGAGCGCGAAGTATTTCCAAATCTTTTAAGCGAAAAAAACGGCCTCCGGGCCCATCCCGTGGAAGCGGCTTTCCTCGACATCGGCACCCCGGAAACATTGCCCCAAGCAGAGGCGTTTGTGACCGAAAATCAGGCCCAATTCGCCTGAAACCGCCCAAAAACGGCCTCCAAAACTGAGCCGTTTTTCGCAATAAAGTAGCCTTTTGGGCCGCTTTTACTTCAAATAAAGCCTCAACCCAAAGAGTGGCACGGCATTTGCTGCTCACACGTGGGCAGGTTCATTTTTTCCTGCCAGAAAAAGGTCTAATTATGACAACGAAGGGCAGGAAATGATAATTACTCGCACCCCCTATCGCATCTCTATGTTTGGCGGCGGCACGGACTATCCGGGCTGGTACCGCGAGCACGGCGGCGCGGTGCTTTCCACCACCATCGACAAGTATTGCTATATTAGCGCACGCCATTTGCCGCCGTTTTTCGACCATCAATTTCGCGTGGTGTATTCGCAAATCGAGAGCACTAATACTATTGAAGAAATACAGCATCCCTCGGTGCGCGCCACGCTGAAATTTATGAATCTCAATCGCGGGATTGAGATTCACCACGACGGCGACCTCCCCGCCCGCAGTGGAATGGGCAGCAGCTCCGCCTTCACGGTCGGTCTGCTCAATGCCCTCTACGCCCTCAAAGGCCACATGGCCACCAAGGAACAACTGGCCAATGAGAGCATTCATTTGGAACAGGATTTGTTGAAGGAAACCGTCGGCTCGCAGGATCAAGTGAACGCGGCGTACGGCGGGTTCAACCACATTACTTTTCATCAGTCCGGAGAAATTTCGGTGCGACCGGTCATCATTCCGCCTGATCGGCTGAATGAACTCACCTCACACCTCATGCTTTTTTACACGGGCATCAAGCGCACCGCCGACAAGGTGGCCGGCAGCTATGTGCCCTCACTTGAAAAGAAACGCCGCCAGCTTCGCATCCTGCGCGATATGGTGGAGGAAGCCCTCTCCCTCCTCTGCGGTCACGGGCCGATCAAGGAATACGGCGAGCTGCTGCACGAAAGTTGGCTGACCAAACAGGCGATCAGTGAAAAGATTTCCAACGACGCCGTCAGCGAACTGTACAATGCCGCGCGCGATGCCGGCGCCATCGGCGGCAAGATCACCGGCGCGGGCGGGGGCGGATTTATGCTGCTCTTCGTGCCGCCGCAGTTTCAACCCGCCGTTCGCGAGAAACTCAATCGCCTCATTCACGTGCCGTTCAACTTCGAGACAGCCGGCAGTCAGGTGATTTTTTACGACCGCGACCAGGACTACTCAGCCGCCGAGGCCGACAACCGATCCCGTCAATTGGCCGAATTCCGTGAACTCGATGACGTAGAGGCCACCGCCGAAGCGCTCGCTAATTTCGCCTAAATCATGAGACCCCCATTCATTTGCGAACCCGAAACCGCCGCCGCCGAATTGACCGCGGGCGGTTTGCCGCGTTGGACGCCCGAGGAGTTGATCGCTTTCGAGGACGACATCGCCGACGAATTTAACGCCTCCAAAATTAAAGCGCCGGTGCATCTGTATTCCGGCAACGAACGCGAGATGATCGATGTGTTTGACCGCGTGCGGGCGGATGATTGGGTGCTGTGCTCGTGGCGCAGTCATTACCAATGCCTGCTCAAAGGCGTGCCGCCGGAGGAAGTGAAGGCCGAAATTATGGCCGGCCATTCCATTACTTTGAATTTCCCCGAGCACCGCGTGTTGAGTTCCGCCATCGTCACCGGCGTGCTCCCCATCGCCGTCGGGCTCGGCCTCGGCATCCAGCGCGAGGGCGGCAAGGAACGCGTGTGGTGTTTCCTTGGCGAAATGACTTCCGAAACCGGTTCAGCTCATGAGTGCATCAAGTATGTACAAAACCATGAGCTGCCGGTGCATTTTGTGATTGAGGACAACGGCAAAAGTGTTTGCACCGACACGCGCGAAACGTGGGGCGTGGACACGCTCACTTACGAGAACACCGACAATCCGTACATCACCTATTACCAATACGAAACCAAATACCCGCACGCCGGCGCGGGCCAGCGCGTACAATTTTAAGCACGGACGCTATGAAACTTTTGAAATATTTTGATGAACTCAAACGCTCGATGGAATACCTCGCCGAAGATCCGGCCACGGTGTTCATCGGCCAAGCCGTGGCTTGTCCCGGCACGGCGATGAGCAACACGCTCAAGGAAATTTCCGCCGATCGCAAAGTGGAACTGCCCGTGGATGAGGACATGCAAATGGGCATGACCAACGGCCTCGCGTTGCAAGGCAAACTGCCGGTTAGCATTTTCCCGCGTTGGAATTTTCTGCTGCTCGCCACCAATCAACTGGTCAATCACCTCGATAAATTCAGCGAGATGTCCGGCGGCGGCTACCAACCCAAAGCTATCATCCGCACCAGCATCGGCTCCCAACGCCCGCTGCATCCGGGCCATCAGCACATCGGCGATTACACCGATGCGTACCGCTCGATGCTGAAAAATGTGGAGGTAATTCGACTGGAAGAAGCGGACGAAATTTTTCCCGCCTACGAAAAAGCCCGCACGCGGGAAGACGGCAAGAGCACGATACTCGTGGAATACGGAGACTTTTATAATGAAAAATAGCGCCGCCATCGCTGAACCGCAGACTGCCCTCGGCCCGTGGCCGTTGATGCGCAATAACATCACGCGGGCGGATTTGGATTGTCTCATTGAGTTTTTACAGCAGGACGATCCCATTCTCACGCAGTCGACGAATGTGCGCGAGTTCGAACGCGAATGGAGCGAGTGGCTCGGCGTGAAGCACAGTGTGTTTGTGCATTCCGGCTCGGCGGCGAACCTCGTGACGATGGCCGCGCTGCGCCAGCTCAAGGGCGAAGGCGAAGTGATTGTGCCCACGCTGACGTGGGTGAGCGACATCGCCTCGGTGCTGCACGCGGGCTTGACGCCGGTGTTTGTGGACATCGATCCGCGCACGCTCGGCATGGATATTTCGCAAGTGCTCGACAAAGTGAACGACCAAACGCAGGCCGTTTTTCTGACGCACGTGTTGGGTTACAACGGATTGGACCAGCGTCTGCTCGATGAACTTGAACAACGCAACATTCCGTTGATCGAAGATTGCTGCGAAGCACACGGCGCGACCTTCAATGGCCAACGCGTGGGCAGTATGGGTTGGGCTTCCAACTTTTCTTTTTATTACGCGCACCATCTCAGCACGGTGGAGGGCGGAATGGTTTGCACGAATGACGATGCGCTTTACGAAGCCATCCGCATCTATCGCTCGCACGGAATGGTGCGCGAAGCTTCGGAGGAATCGACCAAAGAGCGTTACCAATCCGAGCATCCGGATTTGAATCCGGAATTTATTTTCGCCTATCCCGCTTACAACGTGCGCGGCACAGAACTCAACGCGGTGATCGGCCGCCATCAACTGAAACGCTTGGACGACAACAACGCCATTCGCACGCGCAACTTGAAGTTGTTTTTGAATGGCTTGGACTCGGCGAAATACCAAACGGATTTTGCAGTCGAAGGCAGCAGCAATTACGCGTTCACGTTGATTTTACGTAGTCCGGACGACGCGCTGCGCGATCGCGTGGAAAGCACCTTGCGCGAATGGAAAGTGGAATTTCGCCGTGGCACCGCCGGCGGCGGCAATCAACTGCGCCAGCCCTATGCCCGCGAGCGGTTTGGCGATGAGTACAAAAATTATCCCTTTACGAATCACGTGCATTTTTATGGATGGTACATCGGGAATTATCCCGACCTCGAGCCCGAGCGCATTACGCTGCTGACTGAATTGTTGAACACCCTCTAACGACAATAAAACGATGATAAAATCTTTGAACAAACAACTCGACGTGCTGTTCGTCTCGCCCGATTCCTCGGCGAAGGCGTATCAGGAATTGGCCAAAAAATATTCGGCCATCGAGACGCCCACGTGGTCTTTGCTGCTCGCGCAAGCCTGCCGGAGCAATGGGTTTGAGGCAGCGATTTTGGATACCGGCGCGGAGCGACTCACGCTGGAGCAATCGATCCGACGCATCGACGAGGCCAACCCGCGCCTCGTTTGCCTGACAGTTTATGGACAGAACCCGAACTCCGGCACGACCAATATGATCGGTGCCATCGCGTTGGCGCGCGGGTTGAAGGCGGCTTATCCGGAATATAAAATCGCGATCGTCGGCTCGCACACGAGCGCGCTGCCGTTGGAAGTGTTGGCTGAGGATAGCATTGATTATGTGCTGTTGAATGAAGGCGTTTATGCGGTGCAAAATTTACTGCGCTCCAATCTCGGTGACGGGGTGGAGAAGGTGAAGGGCATCGGCCACAAGCTGCACGGGCGGCCGTGGCTGAATGCGCCGGAGCACGTGGTGCCGCAGGAACGGATGGACATCGATCTGCCGGGGTACGCGTGGGATTTGCTGCCGTACGACAAGCGGCCTTTGGATTTGTATCGCGCGCATTTTTGGCACGCGGAATTTGATCACGCCAAGCGCACGCCGTTTGCTGCGATTTACACTTCGCTCGGCTGCCGGTTTGCCTGCAATTTTTGCATGATCAACATCGTGAATCGCGAGGACAACAGCGATGGCATTAACTCATCGGACTCGCGCAAGATGCGATATTGGTCACCGGACTTTATCACCAAAGAATTCGAGACACTCGCCAATCTCGGCGTGGAGACGTTGCGGATTTCGGATGAAATGTTTTTTCTGGATAAACGCTACTTCGAGCCGTTGCTGAACAACATCATCGACCGCGAGCTGAAACTGCGGATGTGGGCGTATTCGCGCATCGACACGGTGCGGCCGAAGTATCTCGATCTGTTCAAGCGCGCGGGGATCGGCTGGCTGGCGCTCGGCGTGGAGGCCGGCAACCAAGCGGTGCGGCGCGAGGTTTCGAAGGGATCCTTTAAGGACATCAACATCCGCGAAGTAGCGCGCGAAATTCGCGAGGCGGACGTGAACATTATTTCCAATTACATTTACGGTTTCCCGGATGACACCCACGAGACGATGCAACAAACGCTCGACCTCGCGCTGGAGCTGAACACCGAGATGGCCAATATGTATCCGTGCCAAGCGCTGCCCGGCAGTCCGTTGTATTACGAGGCCAAGCAAAACGGCTGGCCGCTGCCAACCAACTATGAGGGCTACGCATTCTTGTCATACGAAAGCCAGCCGCTGCCCACCAAGCATTTGAGCGCCGCCGAAGTGGTGCGCTTCCGCGATGACGCTTGGCAGACTTATTTTACCAACCCCGATTATCTCAATTTAGTTGAGAAAAAATTCGGCCGCGCCCAGCGCCTGAACGTGGAGGACATGGCCAAAGTTCCCCTGCCCCGTCAGTTACTGGAAACTGAAGCCCCAGAAACCTGCCTCGCATGATTCTCCTATGACGATCGCCTGCCAAGACCTCCACACGGAGACCGAATCCTCAAGCGCAGATTTG
>DQLO01000324.1 GCA_015660155.1 Verrucomicrobiota bacterium | reverse complement strand
GGCGCGCGCGCGGCGATTTCGAAGTTGGTGATTTTGCCCCACAACCCGTGATCGCCCAAGTGCCAACCGTGATCGCCGTAAAGCAACACGATGGTGTTGTCGCGCAAACCAAGCCGATCAAGTTCGGCAAGCACGCGGCCGACTTGGGCATCGATGTAACTGATGCACGCAAAATAACCGTGGCGGAGATTGCGCGCGTTGGCCTCCGTGAAGGGGTCGCGCTTGGGTTGGTCGGTGTAACGGCGCACTTCGCCGGAGTTGTGCCCCGCCAACGTGGGCGAACCCTTCGGTAATGTGGCACGCGCGGCGAGTTGAATTTTTTTGGGATCGTACATGTCCCAATATTTTTTCGGCGCGACAAAGGGCGTGTGTGGTTTGATGAAACCCAAGCCGAGGAAGAATGGTTTGTCCTTGAGTTCGCGCAACGCGGCGATGGCTGCGTCGGCGGCTTGGCCGTCATAAAGCGTATTGTCCGGCACGGCGGGCGCTTCGGTCATTGGGCCGAAAACGAGTTTTTTTGTCCACGCATCCGGCGCGGAATTCTTCGCGCCGTAACTTTGCACGAACGAAGCCTTCGCCTGCGCGATGCCGGACTCGGTATAATAATAGCGCGGCCCAAATCGAATGACCGGCGCGGACCACGACGGTGCATCGCCCATTGTATCCCAAGGAGTTTTGCTCGCGCCTTTCGGAAATACGCCGTGATACATTTTGCCAATAGCGCGCGATTCGTAGCCGTGATTTTTGAAATACTGCGGCAATGTGACGACGTCCGGATTGCGCGTGCGAAAGTGGGCGTGGTTATGCGTCACCCCCGTCGTCTCCGGCCGCAGCCCTGTCATGAGGCTCGTGCGCGAGGGATTGCAAAGCGGTTGTTGGCAATAAGCGCGCTCAAACAAAACCCCGCGCTTGGCCAAGCGGTCGATGTTCGGGCTCACAATTTGCCCCGCGCCATAACACCCCAACTCCGGCCGCAAATCATCGATGGCAATAAACAGCACATTCGGGCGTTCCGCAGCAAAGCCATTTGCCGCCGACAGGAATACCGATAGGGCTAACCACAGATTTGCGCAGATTTTTTTTGGGGGTTTCATCTGCGTAGCTCTGTGTAATCTGTGGTTAATATCGGTTTCATTTCTGCTCCTTCGCGTCGCCTTGGAATTTTGCGCCCACGTTTTTTTGCCACGACTTTAATTTGGCGAGCAGTTGCTTGGCAACTTCCGGCTTTTGTTGGCTGAGGTCGCTGCGTTCGCCGAGATCGGACTTTAGGTCGTACAGCTCGACGCGGCCTTGCTTGAAGCGGTGGAGCAGTTTGTATTGTCCGGCGCGAATCGCGGCTTCCTGTCGGCTGTGCGGGTAGTGCCAGTAGATTGCGCTTCGCTCAACCGTTTGACTTTTGCCGAGCAACACTTTTTTGAAACTGATGCCGTCCACGTGCTGTTGCGGTTCGGTGGGGCAACCGGCCAACTCCAGCAGCGTCGGATAAAAGTCGTTGCTAATTAGCGGAGTTGCGTTGCTCGTGCCGGCGGTGATTTTTTCCGGCCAACGAACAATCGTCGGCACGCGAATGCCGCCTTCGTAAAGATTGTGTTTCATGCCACGCAACGGCAAGTTCGAGGTGACCGATCCCTTGCCGCCGTTGTCGGACGTCCACACGACGATTGTGTTATCGCTGAGCTTGAGTTCGTCGAGCCGCGTGAGCAATCGCCCGACGTTCTCGTCCATATGCTCAACCATCGCCGCGTAGGCCGCGTTGTTTTGAAACGATTTTTCGCGGCGATTCTTTTCGGTTTTTGCGTCCAGCCCCAGCGCGGCAATTTTCTTTTTGTATTTTTCAATCTTCTCCGGCTTTGCCTGTAGCGGGGTATGGACGGTATGAAACGACAAGAACGCAAAGAACCGCTCGCCGCGATGTTTTTCAATAAACGCAATCGTCTCGTTCGTCAGGCGCTCGGTCAGGTATTCATCCTTCGGCCCGTTTTTTAGATGGGTCAAATGATACGGACTGAAAAACCGCGTGTGTTGCTTGGGCCAAATTTTTGCCGTCGGCGCTGCCTTGAGATCGGGATAACAAAGTGTCCACGCCCAAGGAAGATCGATGCCGCCCTTGGCCACATCAAAACCCTGATTGCCGGCCCAAAATTTGTTCTCGTAGCCGAGATGCCATTTGCCAAAGTAACCGGTAGCGAATCCGTTTTTTTTGAACGCCTCGGCAATCGTGAATTCCTCAAGCGGCAAATGGGATTGGAGGTGCTTGGCGTCGCGGGAGGGCGACAAAAGATAGGTCGTGATGCCGGTGCGCGCGGTGTACTTGCCGGTCATAATCGAGGCCCGCGTGGGAGAGCAAACGGGGCCGCCGGAATAGAAATCCGACAAGACCATTCCCTGCCGCGCAAGCCGATCGACATTCGGCGTCTCGTACACCTTCGAGCCGTTGAAGCCGACATCGCTCCAGCCAAGATCATCAACCATAATAAACAGCACGTTCGGGCCGGCCGTGATTTGCGCGATCTTTCGGTTCAACAAATCCGCGACCAACGCGTGGCCTTGGTCGTTGGGATGGACGCTGTCCAGCAACAACTCATCGGAACTGCGACCCTTGATTGACTCGATGCGATCGTATTCGCGCCAGACATCGACCAGCGGCAACGCCTCCGATTTCGCGAGCCACCGCACCTCCTCGACGTACTTCAGCGTTCGCGCGACACGCCATGCAGCGACCGACGTGTTCGGGCGATTCGGCGTCATCAAAATCACGCGCGCCCCGTCGCCGGTCAGCGTCTTGGCGATGTGTTTCACGTTGGCCGAATATTTTTCAACCGAAATGCGCGACGCATCGTTCAGGTTATCCGAATCCACCCACGAATCGTTCCAACCAAACTGAATCAACACGATGTCCGGTTTGTGGTGGCGAACCGCATCATCCAAGCGATCCAGCGCGTGCCGTCGTTTGTGACGGGCATTGTCCGCGAGCCGCCCCGTGTGACTGCCGCCGACGCCCGCGTTAATCACCTTCGCCTCGATGCCGCGCGCTTTCAATAATGCCGGAAGGCGATCCGCATAAACCTGCTTCACCGTGCCCCGAACCGCAGTGGTTGAATCGCCGAACGCAACTATCGTCAACGGCCGCGCCGGTTCTTGAGCGCAAACCGATGTGACTGCGGACACGACACAGACTGCCGCCAAGAAACCAAACCGCAGATTACGCCAATTAACGCAGATTTTTTTGTTGGTTTTCATCTGTGTGATTCTGCGCAATCTGTGGTTAACCCTCGTTTCACTTTTTCTTCTTCGCGATCGCATCGAGTTCGCTGAGTTTGAAACGAACGCTCAGAATGTACGGCGCTTCGCCTTTCACCCAATGCCCGTAGGTGGTGGCAACGAACGTGTCGTCGGGCAGAATTTCCACGCCGGGGTATGTCGTGTCGTAGCCCTTCGTGTTGTCCTTGAGTCGGACGGAATACTGGCCGTCACGTCCCTTGACGATGTCTTCCCACGTCCCAACCCAACCGACCCAATCCCCTTCGAACGGGCGGCCTTTCGCACTTTGCTTCGGCGAGCGGCAGCGGAAACTAATGAACAGCCGACCGTCCGCGCTGTATTTTCCGGTGTGCCGGTCGCCGGTCAGCGAGAGCGGTAATTCGCGCGGCTTGCTCCACGTCTTGCCTTCGTCCTCGGAGAAGATGACGTGCGAGTTTTTGCGGCGCGCATTCTCGCGGAGCAGCACCGCCAGTTTTTTTCCGTCCGGCGACCGAATGCACCCGGGCTCGCAGAGGTGAACTTCGGATGATTGATAAACCACTTCGGGGTACGACCAAGTCAGCCCGCCATCTTTGGAAAATGTTTTGAACAACTTGAACGTGCGCGGCTTGGTGCCGCCCTTGGTGAAGAAGCGGCCGTCGTCGTGGAACATCGCCATGTAGTGGCCCTTGCCGGTTTTCAATTCCTCCACAAATCCCATCACGACAATCCCACCCCAATCGCCGACGGGTTTGAGTTCGCTCCACTTTGCGCCGTCGTCCTCGGTCACCGCCAACCGAGCCGGATAAAGTCCCGACCACATGATGATACGCTTGGTTCCGTCAGGCCCAATCACGCGATGCAACGTGGGCACCTCCTTCGATGTCGCCCAGCTTTTCGGTGTGGGCAGTCGCTTGCTCCACGTCAACCCTCCGTCGGTGCTGCGCTTGTAAACAATCGGGCCGCGCCCGTGGCCTTTCGGATAAACGCACAGCATCGTCTTGCCGTCCTCCAAAAGCACCGTCGTTGGGTGTCCGAGATATTGTCCTTTTTCGCGGTCGACAATAATTTGCCGGTGCTTCTGCGCCGACAAATCAATTGTTGGAATCGTAATACCGCGCGGCTGCGTTTCCGCCGCCGACATTGAGAATGCCGCCAGCAAAGCCAGGGCTGTCCAGTGAACTTTCTTTTGTGTTTTGTTTTTCATTTTGATTTATTTGTTGGCAACCACTTCGCCAATTGTTTGCGCAGTTCCGCCAGTTTGGGGTCGTTTGCCAAATTGTTCCATTCGTTTGGATCGGTTTTGTGATCGTAAAGTTCCTCCTCGCCCGTGCGGTAGCGGATGTAGCGCCAGCGTTCGGAGCGGACGGCGTGGTTGCCCTTTTGCCACGTGATCACCGCCGGACGTTCCCATTCTGCCTTGGAATTTTTCAGGAGCGGCCGCAGGCTTTGGCCCTCGAGTTCGGCGCGCGCGGGCAAGCCGCACAAATCGGCGAGCGTGGGATAAAGATCGAGCAAACTCACCGGACGCGCGCAACGCGTTCCGGCCCGCGTCACGCCCGGTGCCACGATGATGAGAGGCACGCGCGTGCTGCGCTCCCAAAGCGTGCGCTTGTGCCAATGGCCTTTTTCGCCGAGGTGATAGCCATGGTCGCTCCAAAAAACAATGACCGTGTCGCGCGCATTCGGTCCCGCATCAAGCGCATCCAAAACCCGGCCCAGCATCGCGTCGCTGAAACTGATGGAAGCGAGGTACGCTTGCACCGCCGGTTTCCATTCGCCGAATTCCACGACCTTGTCGTGTTTTGAACTGCGATCGTGTGCGCGCGCCTTGGCCCACGGGCCGAGGTCGTCGAGGTCGTTTTCCTTAACCGCCGGCAGTTTTATTTTCTCCAGCGGAAATTGCTCGACGTATTTGCGCGGATTATACCACGGCACGTGCGGACGAAATAAACCAACCGCCAAAAAGAATGGTTGCTCGTGTTTTTTGGACAAAAAACCAGCGGCCCAATCAGCCACTTTGCGGTCCGGCCAATCAGTTTCCGGCCGGTCAAGCGCGGCCCAGTCGAAGTTGCGTTTGGTCAGCGACGTGATGCGCCGCGCCGGACGCTTCACTGGCTCGGGATCCGGCTCCACGCTGTAAGGGGAACCGTGCCGCGCACTGCCCAATGCCCCGCGCGGATGCCACCAGAAATATTTATCAAAACTAAGCGGATCATAATGCGGCGTGACGTCGTGAAAAATTTTCCCACCCCCGTGCGCCACGTAACCGTGCTTCCGAAAATGCTGCGGAATCGTCACCACGTTGGACGCCACCTTGCGCATCACCGGGCCATTTTCATAAACGCCAGTCGTCCCCGGTCGCAGCCCCGTCAACACCGCCACCCGCGACGGATTGCAAACCGGCGAAATACAATGCGCGTTGGTAAAAAGCAAACCGCGCTTGGCCAAGCGATCCACATTCGGCGTCTTCGCCTGCGCGTGCCCGAGGCAACCCACCCAGTCATTCCAATCATCCACCGCAATAAAAAGCACATTCGGCCGAGGCGCGGCTTGGACGGCAGCCAGTCCGGCGAATAGAATAAAAATGGCGAGCAAGTTTTTCATCATTGTTTCTCTGGCATCGTCACGCGCCGCGCGTTGGGTTTGGTTTTTGCCAACCAAGCGAGGATCGCTTCCAACTCCGCCGGACGTTCGGCGGCGAGATCGTTCTGTTCCGAAATGCCAAAGGGCGCGTGGTAATCAAAGAGCATCGGCGCGCCCGCAACGGGCACCACACACTTGAGAGAACCGTGCCGCACGAATTGCCGCAGCCGATCATCCTCGGGAATATGGCCGGCCAAGCGTTGCTTCAATTTTTTGTGACCGGGCTTCCCAGCGAGGTTCACCCACTCGTGGGGATCCTTTTCCAAATCGTAAAGTTCCTCGCTGCCGTCGAACCACCGAACGTATCGCCAGCCGTTTGCAAACACGCTGTGGCTGCCACGGCCGATGGTCGAAACAACCGCCTCGCTCCAGCGCGCGCGCGGGTTGGCGATCAACGGCAACAGGCTGTGGCCTTCCAATTCCACGCGCTTCGGCAAGCCGCAAGCCTCGATGAGCGTGGGATACAAATCCAGCAAACTCACCGGCGCGTTGCAGCGGGTGCCGGGGCGGAATCCTTTTGGCGCGTGGTTGCGCGGCGGCACGATGATGAGCGGCATCCGAACACATTCGCGCCACGGCACGTGCTTGCCCCAATGCTCCTTTTCTCCCAGCGACCAACCGTGGTCGCTCCAGAGAATCACCCAAGTATTGTCCGCGAGCGGCCCAGCATCCAGCGCGGCTATCACCTTGCCCACCAGCGCATCGGCAAAAGAAACCGTGGCGAGATAAGCAAGCACCGCCTCGCGCCAAGCCTTGTGTTTCACCACCACGCGATGCGTGCCGCTCGTCCACGGGCGCGTGGCCAAGTCGCGACCGGGCGGCGGCACGTCCGCCAAGTCATTGGCGCGCGTCAGCGGCAGGGAAATTTTTTCAATGTCATAAAGATCAAAATATTTTTTGGGCGCGAAAAACGGCTGATGCGGTTTGTAAAAACCCAACGCCAGCAACAGCGGTTTATCCTGCTTTTGGCCGAGTTGCCGCGCGCCCCAGTTGGCGATTTTGCCATCGGGAAATTCATCGTCATCCACATCCAACGGCGCCCAGTCGAATGAGTTCCATTTATTGTTGGGTCGGTCGATGGCGGAAAGGCCGCCGTTGGCTGGAAGCGTTATGTTCAGTTTTCCACGGCGAACCACTTGCCGCTCGCCCGGATGAAGCGTGCGCAATTCATCGCCGACAAACGGCGTGCCGAGCAATCCGCAGTCCGGCCCGTTGGCATCCCAAAGGCGCGGGTCGGGCGCACCGAGATCGTGATTCACCTTCCCCGCCGCAAGCGCACGGTAGCCGTTGGCCCGGAAATGCTCGGGAAAGGTCACCGCTTTCGGGACGTAATCAATATACTTGCCTCGATTGTGATACACGCCGGTTGTCTCCGGCCGCATTCCGGTGAGCACCGCCGCGCGCGAAGGCCCGCAAATGGGCGACACACAATGCGCGTTGAAAAAGAGTACCCCCCGCTTGGCCAAGGCATCGATGTGCGGCGTCTTCGCATCCGGATGGCCGTCGTAACACCCCACCCAATCGTTCAAGTCATCCAGCGAAATAAATAACACATTCGGCCTCTCGGCAGAAATAAGTTGCGTCGATGCCGAAAGAAGAACGCAAATAGTAACGGCAAGTTGGTTCATTAGTTGGTTCTTTTTTGTTCTGTCTATTTGCTGTCTGTTTTAACGCTGTTATGCAATTCGATTAAGCGACGACTTAACCGTTTTACGACTGCTGGATGTTGGATTGCGATGTCATTCTTCTGACTTGAATCCTGTTCAATGTCGAACAACTGGAACGACATCAGAGTTGCTTCAGCGAAGAGATGCTCAAATTTCGAGATGTGACGAGTCCCGCGTTTGAATGGCTCAAGCCCGGTACTCCAACTTGCCCCAAGCATCCACTTCCCCTCGCGGATAACGGACTGAGGCCCAGCAAGAGGACTGTAAAAATGCCAGTGCAGCGGCTTCGAGCGAGCGAATGATTTGTCCATCATCAATGGAACAACGCTGGTCCCGTCGATTACTCGATCTGACGGCACCTCGTACCCGGAGATTTCCGCAAAGGTCGGAAGCAGGTCAACAAACGAAATAGGTGATGGCATCAAGACCGACATAAGTTTCCCTGGCCAACGAATGATCCCGGGAACTCTCAAGCCACCTTCCCAAAGATAGCGCTTGCGACCGCGGAGGTCTCCGGTTCGGCCATAAGAATGCTGAAAGATGCCGCTTCCAAGGCTCTGTGGACCATGATCTGAAGTGAAGATTACGATCGTGTTTTCGGCGATGGCTAGTTCGTCGAGCGCCTTCAGGTAACGACCTACCGCTGCGTCGAGGTTTTCGACGTTTGCGAAGTAGATCGCTTCGTTCTTTTTTTTGGTACTGCTGCCAAGGTGTTTCTGTACAAGGTTGGGCGGTGAGGCAACTGGGTGGTGAGGTTCGTGAAAACTCACGAACTGAAAGAATGGCAATAGGGTATCTCGCTGTTGCAGCCAACGAATCGCATCATCGACAACGATCTGGCAAGCGTAACCCTCCTGCCTTCCCAGTGATTTCCCGTTCCGGACGAAGCCTTTCGGATTCAAGTGGTTTGGGCTGAACTGCGTCGCAAACCAATAGTCGAAACCGTGGTCATTGGGTTGAGGTTGTTCCGGTGAATTGAACTTGGAATTCAGATGCCACTTGCCATGTAGGGCCGTTTGATATCCTGACTTTTTGAGCAGTGTCGCGAATGTGATTTCAAATCGAGGAAGATGCATCGCTGACGTCCCGTCATGGGCGATCCAGTCGAAGACTCCCGTCCTGTTGGGCGTACGTCCGGTCAACAATCCGGCTCGTGATGGAGAACACATCGGAGCCGCCGCATAGAACTGAGTACAACGCCAACCCTGACCGGCAAGGCGATCAATATTAGGCGTCCGAATGTAATCGTGGCCATAACACGACAGATCACCATAGCCGAGATCATCAGCCAGCATGATCACGATGTTCGGTCGTTCGGCAGCGTGAGCCGATTGCCAAAGGCCGAAGGCCAGCAAAATGTGAAACAGGCATTTCATTTTTTCCCGCGCGTCTGATTATTTGTTTTCATTTAATTTCAAAGTGGGCAAACCACGTTTTTTGCGTTCGGTGTTCATCGCGTTCACGGCACGGGCCACTTCATCGGGGCGTCGCGCGAGGGGGTTGGCTTGGCTCGGGAGAACCACGCCGCCTCGACTGGCGCCCCGGATGCGTTCCTGCACTTTGGCCCACGGCTCCACTTGATGCGCGGCGGCCCAGTCTTGATAGAGCGCCCGCAGCTTGGCCAAGCGCTTGGGCTCGCGGGCGGCGAGGTCGTGCATTTCGGTGGGGTCATTGGCCAAATGATAAAGCTCCCACGGTTGACCGAACTCGGCGACCAGTTTCCAGTCGCCTTGGCGCGCGGCACGGTTGCCGGCGTGCTCAAAGAACAGCGTTTGCCGAAGGGCCGGTTGGTTGGCAAAGGTGGGCCGCAAGCTGACGCCGTCCAGCCCCGACGTGGCGCGTCCGGCCACTTCGAGGCAGGTGGGCATAATGTCCATCACGTGGGCCAATTGCCGCCGCAGTTTTCCGGCGGCCTTGACGCCCGCGGGCCAATGGACAATGAGCGGCGAGGCGATGCCGCCCTCGTGCATATTTTTTTTGAACAACCGAAACGGCGTGTTGCTGAGATTAGCCCAGCCGTAACCGTAGCCGGCGTAAGTGTCTTCCGCGCCGGGCGACAGTCCCACGATGTCGCCGGAGAGCACGGGGCGGCCAGCGCGCGTGGCAACCTCCACGTACCGCATCAAGGCCCAAGGTTTGCCGGTGCTGCCAATCATCCCGTTGGGATGCTCCAGCGAAGCGCCACCGTTATCGGAGAAAACCAGAATGAGTGTGTTGTCCAGTTCACCGCGTTTTCGCAGCGCGTCCACCACGCGTCCCACCGCCGTGTCGGCGTGATCAATCATCGCGGCGTAGGCGGCCATGCGGCTGGCTTGCCATTCGCGATGGGCGGCGGATTCCCAATCGGGTACGTGGGGGTCGCGTTTTGATAAATCCACTCCATCGCACAGGAGACCGAGGGTTTTCATTTTTTTCAAACGCGCCGCGCGCAGGGCATCCCAACCGGCGAGGTAGCGCTGGCGATATTTGGCGATGATTTTCTCGCGCGCGTGCAGCGGCCAATGCGGCGCGGTGAGGCTGAGGTAGAGAAAAAACGGCGAGCCTTTCGGGTGCGCCCGCATCCAGCCCACGGCGCGGTTGGCCAACGCCTCGGTGTAATAATAGTCGCCCTTCGGCTCGGCGGGAGCATTGCCCTCGGTGAGCGTAATGGGATTCCACTGACTCCCGGCGGCGATGAGCGTGCCATAAAATTTATCGAACCCCCGCTGGCGCGGCCAGTTGTGTTTGGATTGGCCGGGCATGAACTCGCGCGACACGTGCCATTTGCCCGCCATCCAAGTGGCGTATCCCGAGGCGCGCAAGGCCTCGGCAACCGTCACCGCGTGCGGCGCAATCTCGCCGCGATAACCCGGCAATCCGTAATCAGCCGTGGCCATGTGACCCAAGCCGGCCCGATGCGCGCCAAGGCCGGTCAACAAACTCGCCCGCGTGGGGCAGCAGCGACCGCAATTATAAAACTGCGTGAAGCGCAGACCGCCCTTGGCCAAGCGATCGATATTCGGTGTCTCGATTTCGCCGCCGAAACAGCCGAGATCCGAGTAGCCCATATCGTCGAGCATGATCAAAACTATATTCGGGCGCGGCGCAACCACGCGGTCGAGGCTCGGCGCAAACCGCACCTTCGGCGTGCGCACGCCCGGACGCGTTTCGCCGCTGGGAATCACCACGCCCCCACGCCAAGCCACCGCGCGGGTGGTCACCGCGCCCGGCCCCGGCCATTGGCCCACGCATTTCCAACCCGCCTCCGGTTGATACAAATAAATGTCCGAACGAAATTCCGGCTGCCGACTCATCAACGCCATTTGTTGGGCCAACAATTTATTTCCCCGCAACCCATCGCCGCGCTTGGCCGCTTGTCGCGCGGCGTTCAACACCTCCAGTCGACCCAACAAAAAATCACTTCCCGCCCCAGAAAAAACGAGCAAGCCCTCCTCCCCGTAAGCCATCGCGCTGGCGGCGCCGAGCGCATTGGATTCCCCCGGCGCACGGCCCGCCAACTCCATCGCCGGCAACGCCCGCCAACGATTCGCCGTCACGTCATAAAACCAAGCGTCCGACAAAATCGTAATCGCGCCGTCATCCGCCACGTGCGATCCGCCGAACACATAAACCCCCGAGCGCCCGTAGCGTTCTTGGGCCACCACCGCCGCCTTGTTGCGACGCTTGCCCGGCAACGGCACGCGCGAAGTCCACTCCCAGCCTTTGGCTCCCCACTGTTTCAAATCCAGCGCATAAACCGCTTGGCTTCCCGGCGCCGTGGCCGTGTCGCCGCACACCACAAAAACCTGTTTCCCCGACCGCACCACGCCAGCGTTCGCCACCGGCGTCGGCAACGACGGCAACGACTCGAACGCAAACCCGCCATCCCCCTTGCGGCTCATCAGCCAAACCGCATCCGTCGCCCGACCCTCCACCGCGCCGCCCACCAACAGCAACCCGCGCGCAGTCTCGACCGTGCCGCCGTAAGCCAAGCGCGTCGGCAACTTCCAATCCGGCGACTGCCGCCATTCGTTGGCCTTCGGTTCCAGTATAAAAATAGCATCGTGCCACGCTTTGGCCCCACCCTCCCACGGCGGACGATTCGGAAAATTCGCGCCACCCGCCACGATCAATGTTCCGTCCAGCACCCCCGCCACCGGCCCGGCCAAGCCCGGTTGGGTTCGCTGCCCCGCCACCGCCGGCAAATCCGGCAACCACTCCCACGCCGGTGCGCCCTGCGCCAATCCGCCGACAAAGCACCCCATCAGCACACAAAAAGCATTTCCGCTCCGGCTCATATTTTCCCAGCCACTTCCATTTCCGTGGTGAGCTTAGCTTGATAGGCTTCGTGTGCGGCGCGGTCTTCACGGGCGCTTTCGCCGTAGAAAATAAACCCCAATGCGCGGCGGCTTCGCGTGGCGCTGGCATTCGCATCCGCGCGGTGGATGGTTAGTGCGTGATGCGCCAGCAAATCGCCGGGCCGCGCCGGGCACGCCACTTCATCGCGCGCGTCGAGCGCTTGGCCGAAGTCGGTGATGCCCTGTGAAAACCCGAGCGTTTCTGTGCGACCGTGTGGACGCATCCCGCGCGTGTGCGAGCCGCGCACGTAGCGGACGCAGCCGTTTTCTTCGTCCACATCGTCGAGCGCCATCCACAT